>NZ_CAWMDN010000113.1:0-133370 GCF_963866575.1 Aeromonas sp. L_1B5_3 | reverse complement strand
GGTCAACGTGGCCGATGGTACCCACGTTAACGTGCGGTTTATTACGCTCAAATTTTTCTTTAGACATGATCGTCCCTCTAAACTAACGCTGAGTACGCGGTGGCAAGCTAACCACAGAACAGTTTATATGATGGATTTGAATCTGGTGGGGAAGAGAGGCTGGTGCTGACAGACAGGTTCGACTGCCGACTTCACCCTGAGGGCGTAGCTCTTGGTATCGCCTGAGCCATATCAGCATCTTGGAGCGGGCAGCGGGAATCGAACCCGCATCATCAGCTTGGAAGGCTGAGGTAATAGCCATTATACGATGCCCGCATTTCTCTAACCCAAAGAACTCAAACCGCAGAGAAATATGGTGGAGGGAGAAGGATTCGAACCTTCGAAGGCAGAGCCGTCAGATTTACAGTCTGATCCCTTTGGCCGCTCGGGAACCCCTCCAGATGCCAGATTGTCACAGTGGTAATTCTGCTTGCACCCACTGTTTTTTATCGCTTTTGCCGAGCAAACAGGCGACAGACATCCAAGCGTCGCGCATTTTATTGTAAGGATTTGGGGGATGCAACCATTGCACCTTGCAAAATGTGGATTATTGCCGGGATCCGGGCAAAAAAGTGGAGGGATTCAGGCCAATCTGGATGCGTCCCTTGTCGCTCTCCACCCCTTGGTGTATGGTCGCCGTGCCAAAGAAACAGTGATGACACCATGACGACAGAGCATAACCCCTATCTGCAATTCACCCGCGAAAAATGGGCGTTATTGCGCGATTCGGTCCCCCTGACCCTGACCGAACACGATCTGCAAACCCTGCGCGGGATCAACGAAAAGGTGTCATTGAAGGAGGTAGAGGAGATCTATCTGCCCCTCTCCCGCCTGCTCAATCTCTATGTCAAAG
The DNA here is from genome assembly GCF_963866575.1 of Aeromonas sp. L_1B5_3. Taxonomy (NCBI): domain Bacteria; kingdom Pseudomonadati; phylum Pseudomonadota; class Gammaproteobacteria; order Aeromonadales; family Aeromonadaceae; genus Aeromonas; species Aeromonas sp. L_1B5_3. The sequence goes on along the minus strand of NZ_CAWMDN010000113.1, from coordinate 132,478 downwards.
CCAAGCAGCGCCGTAGCCGGGTACTGGAACAGTTCCTCGGCCAGTCGCGCGGCAAGGGTACTTATATCATCAGCATCGCCGGCAGTGTGGCGGGGGGCAAAAGCACCACCGCTCGTATCCTGCAGGCTTTGCTGGAGCGCTGGCCGGAGCACCCGCGGGTGGAGCTGGTCACCACCGATGGCTTCCTCTATCCCAACAAGGTACTGGAGGAGCGTGGCCTGATGCGTCGCAAGGGGTTCCCGGAATCCTACGACATCCGCCATCTGGTGGAGTTTGTCGCCAATATCCGGGCTGGCCACGAGAAGGTTGAAGCACCGGTCTACTCCCACCTTATCTATGACATCATCCCTGACGAGAAGAAGGTGGTGGAGCAGCCGGACATCCTGATCCTGGAAGGGCTCAATGTACTGCAGAGCGGTATGGATTATCCGCAGGAGCCGCACCGGGTGTTTGTCTCCGATTTCGTCGACTTCTCCATCTATGTGGATGCTGAAGCCGACCTGCTGCGCACCTGGTATATCGAGCGCTTCCTCAAATTCCGCAGCGGTGCGTTCTCGGACCCGGACTCCTACTTCCACCACTATGCCAAGCTGACCGAGAGCGAAGCGACCCAGATCGCCAACAACATCTGGCAGGATATCAACTATCTCAATCTGCAGGAGAACATCCTGCCGACCCGGGAACGGGCCAACCTGATCCTGACCAAGGGCAACGAGCACGCCATCGAACAGATCAAGCTGCGCAAATAAACACGGCAGTTCGCACCGTTGCAGATAGCCGGATAACAGAGAGGGGACCCGCAGGTCCCCTCTCTTTTTTGTCGCTAACGGTTATCGCCATGCGCAACGCTCAATCACCCCGGCGCAGGGAGAGTTCGCCACCCAGATAGAACTTGGTGCCCTCCTCCGTCTCCAACCGCAGGGCGCCGCGATCGTCGATACCACGGGCGATACCACGGATCTCCTGCTCCCCCATCAAGAGACGGACGGGGCGACCGGCAAAGTGGTCGAGCCGGTTCCACTGATCGACAAAACTCGCCAATCCGCTCTGCTCGAAGGTCTGCATCGCCCGCTGCAGATAGGCAATCATCCGGGCAGCGAGCTCATTGCGATCAACCAGCTCGGGATTGATGTGGCGCAGCTCGGCCCAGGCCTGATCGATCTTCTCCCCTTCGCGGGTCGGCATCGCCAGATTGAGGCCGATACCGATCACCAGATGGCAACTGGCGCCAGCGCTGCCACTCATCTCCACCAGAATGCCCGCCAGCTTGCGCCCCTGATAGTAGAGGTCGTTGGGCCACTTGAGTTCGACGCCGTGATAACCGAGAGACTCCAGCGCCTCTACCACGGCAACACCGACCGCCAGACTCAGCCCCATGGCGGCAGCCATCCCCTGCTCCAGCCGCCAGTACATGCTGAGGATCAGCTGGCAACCGAACGGCGAGACCCAGGGCTTGCCACGACGACCGCGCCCGGCGGTCTGGCACTCGGCAAGGCAACTCTCGCCAGAGCGCAGTTGATTGACCCTGTCCAGCAGATGCTGGTTAGTCGAACCGATCACCGGGAAGCAGTGCACCGGCGCCATCGGCGCCAGCGCCTGCAACTGCGCCTCGTCATAGAGCGCCATCGGCACAGCCAGCCGGTAGCCTTTGCCGGTCAGGCTAAAGAGATCCAGCCCCAGCTCCTTGAGTGCGGCCATATGCTTGCTCACTGCCGCCCGGCTGATGCCGAGCTGCTCGCCCAGCTGTTCGCCGGAGTGAAACTGGCCGTCGCTGAGCAGGGTGATCAGGGTCTGTCTGATGGGAGTCAACGTCATGAGAGCACCTCATCGAGCCAGGTTTCACCCTGCGCGCCCATGAAGCGCACCTCGTGTTCCAGCACCACACCAAACTTCTGCTCCACGCTGTCGCGCACGTGGGCCGCCAACGCGATCAGCTCCATGGCGCTGGCGCCCCCCAGATTGACCAGTACCAGCGCCTGCTCCTGATGAACGGCGGCGCGGCCGATGGCAAATCCCTTGAGACCGCACTGATCGATGAGCCAGCCAGCCGCCAGCTTGGCTTGCCCCTCCCCGGCCGGATAACAGGGCATCTGCGGATATGTCAGTTTGAGCGAATCGGCCAGCGCGGCGGGCACCACCGGGTTCTTGAAGAAGCTGCCGGCGTTGCCGAGTACGGCGGGATCCGGCAGCTTGGCCATGCGGGTGGCGCAGACGGTGTCGAAGATGGCCTGCGCACTCGGCTGGTCGCCAAGCGCGGCCAGCGGGCCATAGCCCAGCACCGGCTGCCATGCTTTGGGTAGCTTGAGGCCGACCGCGGTGATCAGATGGGAGTCCTGATACTCGTGCTTGAAGATACTGTCGCGATAGCCGAAGCGGCACTGCTGCGCCTCAATCCGCTCGATCTCGCCGCTCTGCCAGTTGAAGGCCTCGACATAGGCACAGAAGTTCGCCAACTCAACCCCGTAGGCGCCGATGTTCTGCACCGGAGCAGCCCCGACCGTGCCGGGGATGAGCGCCAGATTCTCCAGTCCGTACCACCCCTGTTGCAGGGTATGGCAGACCAGCTGATGCCAATCCTCACCCGCTGCGACATGGAGCAGCCAGTGATCGCCCTGATCCTGAGCTGTAATGCCCTTGAGGCGGTTGAGCACCACCAGACCGTGGAAGTCGGTAGTAAACAGCACATTGCTGCCACCACCCAGATTCAGACGGGGCAGCGTGTTCAGCTCGGCATCACTTCGCAGGGCAGCCAGATCAGCGATCAGCTCCACCTCGGCCAACCAGAGGCAGTAAGCATCGAGGGCGAGGGTGTTGAGTTTCAACAAGGAGGCGTTGGCATTCAGTTTCATCTGTCTATCCCGGCTTGGTGCAAGGACGCAGTCTACCTCAAGTTGCCGGTGACGAAAAATCTGTGCTCTTTTCGGACGAATAACAGTGGTTTAGAGTAGTCAGCTTCAACTGTTGAGGAATAACTCATGAACAACCAGTTTGCCGTCATCGGCCTGGGCCTGTTTGGCAGCGCGCTGTGCGAAGAGCTGCAGCGGCAGGATGCCGAGGTGCTGGCTATCGATATCGACGAGAGCAAGACCCGCCAAATCGCCACCCTCTGCAACCACGTCGTCGTGGCTGATGCCACCGATGAGGCCACCGTCGCCGAGCTGGGGCTGGCCAACTTCGACATCGTCTTCGTCGCCATCGGTGACAACCTGGAGACCAGCATCCTCACCACCCTCGTATTGAAAGAGGCTGGCGTGAAGAAGGTATGGGTGAAGGCCCGCGACAAGTTCCACGCCAAGATCCTGCAGAAAGTGGGTGCCGACAAGGTGATCAACCCCGAGTGGGACATGGGCCGCCGGGTCGCGCAGAGCATGCTCGACAACCGCCTGTTCGACTATCTGGAGCTGGGTCACGACATGGTGCTGACCGAGTTCGTCATCGGCTTGCAGCAAAATGGCAAGGCACTCAGCGACTTCCACCTGCTGCAGCAGAACGACTTCCAGCTGCTCGCCATCAAACGCGGCGAGGTGCTGCACAACGTGCTGACCGGCAAGATGGAGCTGCAACTGGGTGACATCCTCATCCTGGCAGGCAACAAACACGCGATCGACCACTGGCTGGAAACCCTATGACCCGTTGGCGCAACAGCTTTGCCTTCGCCCTTCACCGGGAGGATGACTCCCGCTGGAGCGAGGCCAAGCTGATCCTTGGCAGCTTTCTGATCATCCTGCTGATAGGCACTATCTTTCTGGTGCAGCCCTCCAGCCATAACGGCGAGGTGAGCTTCATCAACGCCCTGTTCACCGCCACCTCGGCCATCTGCGTGACAGGTCTTGGCGTGGTGGACACCGGCACCGCCTTCACCCTGCAGGGGCAGATCTTTCTGATCATGTTGATGGAGATTGGCGGGCTGGGGCAGATGACCATGACCCTGCTGCTCATCGCCATCTTCAGCAAGCGGGTTGGCCTGCGCCAGCAGGTACTCGCCAAGGAGGCGCTGGGACAGGAGGGCTCGGTCAACATCATCCAGCTGGTGAAGCGTATCGTGCTGTTCGCCTTCATCGCCCAGCTGATCGGCACCGGCCTGATGGCCATTCGCTGGGTGCCCGAAATGGGTTGGAGTCGCGGCCTCTACGTCAGCTTCTTCCACGCTGTCTCAGCCTTCAACAACGCGGGTTTCTCGCTGTTTGCCAACAACCTGATCAGCTACCGGGATGACCCCCTCATCTGTCTGACCATCGCCGGCCTGCTGATCCTCGGTGGTATCGGCTTTACCGTTATCGTAGATCTGGTGCGCAACCGTCGCTGGCGCAAACTGAAGCTGCACAGCAAGCTGATGATCCTGATGACTCCGGCCCTGTTGCTGCTGGGGACCGTGATCTTCTGGCTGCTGGAGCGCAACAACCCGGGCACTTTTGGCAACGCCGGTATTGGCGGCCAGCTGCTGGCTGCCTTCTTCCAGTCGGCCAGCGCCCGTACCGCAGGTTTCAACTCCATCGACATCGGCCAGATGGTGCCCGCCTCGCTGCTGTTCATGATGATGCTGATGTTTATCGGTGCCGGCGCCACCTCCACCGGTGGCGGTATCAAGGTGACCACCTTTGCCGTGGTGCTGCTGGCGACCAAGGCGTTTCTTACCAAGCGCCCTCACGTCACCGCCTTCGGCCGCACCCTGTCGCCCCAGATCGTCACCCGCTCGCTCGCCATCATCATCGTCAGCACCATGGTGCTGATGCTGGCCATGTTCCTGCTGATGATCACCGACGCCCTGCCGTTCGACAAAATCATGTTCGAAACCATCTCGGCGTTTGCCACCGTCGGCCTCTCCACCGGCATCACCCCGAGCCTGAGCGGCCCGGGCAAGTTCATTCTGGTGCTGGTGATGATCTGCGGCCGTCTCGGCCCACTCACCCTCGCCTTTATGCTGGCCCGCCCGAGCGAGACCCGCATCAAGTATCCGGAAGAGAGCGTCTACACCGGTTAATGACCGCTGATTATTACGCCAACAAAACAGAGAGGGGCCATCATGGCCCCTCTCTTTTTCCTGCCGACACCCCACGGTCAGGCCGCCTGGCTTTTGGTCGTCCGCTTGCCCGTGCTCCTGCCTGCACTTTTGCCTGAACTCTTGCGAGCTGCAGCGCCGCCAGCGGCCGGACTCTTGCGCTTGGCAAAGCGCCGCTTGCCGGCGCCCGGCGCCTCCTTGGGCAGGGCGCTGAAGCTGGCGCCAGAGTCCTGCCGCGCCCCCTCGATCAGACCGTGCAGCTGCTCGGTGAGCGGCCCCATAAACTGCTGGTAACTGCCGTGACGCTCGGCGATCTGGCCGAGGCTCTGCTCCCACAGCGCCGTCATATCCGGCGTGGTGGCGGTGGCAGGCAGCGCCTGCACCAGCGCCCGCCCGGTCGGTGTCGCCTTGATGCTCTTGCCTTGGCGCACCAGAAAACGGCGCTTGAACAGCAGGTCGATGATACCGGCCCGGGTCGCCTCGGTGCCAAGGCCATCGGTCTCGCGCAGGGTTTTGCGAATTTCGGGATCCTGCACATAGCGGGCGATGCCGGTCATAGCGGCCAAGAGGGTGGCATCGGTGAACGACTTGGGCGGCTGGGTCATCTTCTCCTGTAGCTCACCCCGCTCGCACAGCAGCTGCTCCCCCTCTTTAAGAGCAGGCAGGGTACCGGCCTTCTCTTCGTCGTCATCCTCCTCCACTCCGAGCAGCGCCTTCCAGCCCGCTTTCAGAATGCGGCGAGCCTTGGCCTGAAACAGGCCACCGGCGATGCGCAGCAGCACCTTGCTGTCGTTGTATTCGAACGGGGGATAGAACTGCAGCAGGTACTGGCGGGCAATCAGGCCGTAAAGCTTCGCCTCGTCGGCCCCCAGCGTACTGGGGTTGCCCTGCTTCTCGGTGGGGATGATGGCGTGGTGGGCATCCACCTTGCTGTCGTTCCACGCCTTGCTGCGGATCTTGCCGTCCGCCTCGGCCACTGCCTTGGCCAGCGCAGGCGCAGTGGCGGCGATGGCGCCGCGCACCTGCTCGGCCCGCTTGAAGTGATCGGTCGGCAGATAACGGCTATCGGAGCGCGGATAGGTGATGAGCTTGTGGCGCTCGTAGAGGCTCTGGCAGACGTCGAGTACCCGCTTGGCATCCATGCCGAAGCGCTTGGCGGCATCGATCTGCAGGCTGGAGAGGTTATAGGGCAGCGGCGCCGCCTGCTTGCGGGCCTGCTCCTCCACCGATTCGACCTGTGCCGGTTGGCCGTTGATCCGGCTCACCACCTTGTCGGCCAGCGCCAGGTTGAGCACCCGCCCCTCCTCGTCCTGCCACGGCAGGCAAGCTTCGGACGGCAGCCACTTGGCAGTGAAGCGCTCGTTGCTATCGGTCAGCAGATGGGCCAGCACCTCGTAGAAGGGTTTGGGGACGAAGGCCTCGATCTCGAGATCCCGCCGCACCACCAGCCCGAGCAGCGGGGTCTGCACCCGACCGACCGAGAGCAGCTCGCTGCAACCGGCCTTGCGCCCGAGCAAGGTGTAGGCGCGGGTCATGTTGATGCCGTAGAGCCAGTCGGCCCGACTGCGAGCCAGCGCCGAGACCGCCAGCGGCACGAACTCCTTGTTGTCTCTGAGCTTGTCGAGGGCACGGCGCACCGCGGGCGGGTTGAGATCGCTGATGAGGCAGCGCTGCACCGGCCTGGTTTTCGGGTAGCCGAGAAAGTCGATCACCTCGTCCACCAGCAGCTGTCCTTCCCGGTCCGGGTCACCGGCGTTGACCACGCAGTCGGCCTGCTTGATCAGCCGCTTGATGACGGTGAGCTGGGTTTTGGTCTTGGGCTTGGCCACCAGCTGCCACTGGGCGGGGACGATGGGGAGATGCTCCATCCGCCACTGCTTGAAGGCGGCGTCATAGGCATCGGGCTCGGCCTGCTCCAGCAGGTGACCGATACACCAGGTGACCACATCCCCCTGGGCGGTCTCGATAAAACCGTCGCCCTTCTTGTGGGGCTTGGGCAGGGCATCGGCAATGGCGCGCCCCAGAGTGGGCTTCTCGGCGATGAAGAGTCGCATCGGTGACTACCTGAAACACTGTATATGCAGACAGTATACAGCGCTCGCCGATAAAGCCCAACCGCGACTATTCGTCGAACGGATTGTCGTGAATGGCGGCAAACAGCCGCGCCTGATTGAGCACGGGGGCATAGTGGAAGGCGTTGTCGCCATCCTCCGCCAGCAGGTAATCGGTCAGCTGCTCGCGCACCGCCTCTTGCAAGCTCTCCAGCTTCCACGGCTTGGCGAGGTAGTAGTGCAATCCGCCGCGATTGACCGCCTCTATGGTCGCCTCCAGCCCCGCCTGTCCGGTCAGCAGCAGCTTGCGGCTGGCCCGGGTCGCACTACGCCGGTTCAGCTCCACCAGAAAGTCGACCCCCAAGGTTCCCGGCATGATGTGATCGCAGAGGATCAGCGCCAGCCTGCCCCCCTCCCGCTCCCACTCGTGTACCACCTCGCGCGCCTCATCGACGCTCTCGGCGCCATCCAGCTCGAAATGGCTGCGAAACGGCGCGAGGTCGTGGAGCACCGCCTCCAGCACCTCCCGCTCATCGTCCACGCACAGGATCAGATAGTGTTTGTTCATTGCTCCTCCTTGGCGGCGCACCACGGCACGCCCTCTTATGGCAGATGCGTCCGCTCAGGCCGCATGCTCGTTGTGGCGGGGCTCTCCCCCGTAGTCGGCCATCCCGATATCCCCGAGCGGCAGACAGACCCGCATCCGGGTGTAGCGTCCAGGCTCGGAGGCCACCTCGATCCGGCCGTGATGCTGCTGCACGATCTGCAGCGAGACGCTCAGGCCAATGCCGAGACCGAAGTGCCCCTCCCGCTTGGTGGTAAAGTTGAGATCGAAGATCCGCTGCCACAGCTCGGGCTCGATGCCGCAGCCGCTATCCTCCACCTCCACCATCACCCAGCCGGGCTCCGGCAGGCCGGTGCGCACCGTCAATCTTCCCGGCTCGCTCATGGCATCCAGACTGTTGGCGATGAGGTTGGTCCACACCTGCTGCAGGGCGGCAGGATGGCAGCGCACCAGCGGCAGGGGTTGGTACTCCTTGCAGAGCTCATGCTGCTTGAGGCGGTTCTCGAACATCAGCAGGGTATCTTCCAGCCCCTCGTGCAGATCCACCAGCGAGGGCTCGTCTCTGTCCTGCCGGGCATACTGCTTGAGGCTCTTGACCAGATCGCCGATGCGGCGGGCACACACCTCGATATTGCGCAGGAAGCTGCCGGTCTGCTGGAACAGCTCCAGCTGCACCAGCAGCGCTTCCCGCTCACTGGCGGTGCGCCCGGCAAACCAGCGTTGCCAGCTCAGCTCGTCATCCAGATTCATCTGCACCGCCAGCCGCGCCTGCTGACGCTCGCCAAAGCGCCGTTCAGCCTGCCGGGTCTTGTCGCGGATCTCGCTGGTCGAGACCGGCTGGGATGAGAGCGCCTGACAGAGGGTCTGATTGCCCAGCCCCTTGAGGGCGGCAGGCAGTTCGAGGTTGATGAGATCGGGGATGGCGGCGCGCAGGGTCTCGCTGCCGCGGATAATGGCCGCCACCGGGTTGTTGAGCTCGTGGGCGACACCGGCCACCAGCTGGCCCAGCATCGCCATCTTCTCGCTCTCCATCAGCTGGGCATGAGCCGCTTCGAGGGAGTCGAGGGTCTGTTGCAACCGCATCTCGGTGCGAATGCTGTTTTGCAGGCGGCGGTTGAAGTGGCGCAGCAGCAGGTTGGTAAAGGAGGGGAGCAGCTCGCTGCGCGCCTCCATGACGCGGGAGAACTGCAGCTTGTCGAGCTTGATCACCTCGGCGCCGGTCAGGGTCACTCCAGTGGTAAAGGCGGGTTCGCCGGTGACGAAGGACATGCCCCCCACCAGCGCGCCGGAGCGGTAGTGCACCACCTCCTGATCGACCCCGTGGGCGTCGCGCTTGCGCAGCACCACCTCCCCCTTGGCGATAAACCAGAGGAAGCTGTTGGGCTCCCCCTCGCGGGTCAGCACATGGCCCGGGCTGTAGTGGCGGCAGACCCGCGCCTCGTCGTTGCCTTCGAAAAACTGGTAGAGGCCGTCGATCACCACCCGCGACAACTCCTCGTCGCTGCAGCGGGTGTAATCCATAAAGCCCTGACGATACTCGGCCAACTGGCGATCGACATGAGCCCGCAGCAGTCGCTGGTTGTCGAGCACGGTCGCATAGCTCAGCAGATCCGCCTCCGGGCAGTGCAGCACGAACTGGCTCGCCTGCTCGATGACGGCGCGGCGCAGGCTGCCGTCGCGCCAGGGGCGCTGCAGGTAGTAGTCGAGGCGGCCAAGGTTGACCGCCTCGATGATCGATTTCATCTCGGGCTGGCTGCCCAGCAGGATCTTGCGGCACGCCTCGTGCTGGCTGCCGAGGCGGATCAGAAAGTCGGCCCCGCGCCCATCCCCCAGATCGCTGTCGCACACCACCACGGCCGGCGGCTGCCCCTTGCGCTCCAGCTCCTCAAGCGCCAGCTCGGCCGACTCCTGCCCGGTGGCGACCACCAGCACAAAGCGGCTGAGCAGCGGGGCCAGCTCCTGTTCGAACTCGGCCAGCAGCTGGACATCGGCGGCGACACACAGCAGGGAGAAAGGGCTCATCAGCGACACTCCGTTGAGGCTCAATCCCGACTATATCAACGAATCCGTCAGGGTTTTGCGAGGGGGCTAACAGCGGCAGAAGAAAGTAAAATAATCATTAAATCGACAATTTTCAGAACTAAATTCGACAAATCAGTCAATAACAAAACATAAATCACAATGTGACGCACATCTTAAAATTCAAACCATGATTGAGGTCAACGCCCCCTGCGCCCCCGATGACTACCATGTACCTACTACTATGTTGGTATTCATCGACCACAGGACACAGCCCCCATGATTGGAAAACTGATAAGAAAAACCTGGTTCTGGCTCCTGCTGCTGGGCGCCATGCTGGGTATCGCCGCCCTCGGCGTCACCGTGACCGTGCTGCACAAGACCAGCTCCACCGAATTCTGCGTCTCCTGCCACTCCATGCAGACCCCGCTGGCCGAGTATCAGGGCAGCGTTCACTTCCAGAACACCAAGGGGATCCGCGCCGAGTGTGCCGACTGTCACATCCCGGGCGACCCCACATCCTACCTGTGGACCAAGATCCGCGCCGTGAAGGATATCTATCACGAGGCGATCGGCACGCTCGACACGCCCGAGAAATACGAGGCCCACAAGCTGCGGATGGCCCAGACCGTGTGGGACGAGCTGAAAGCCAATGACTCCGCCACCTGCCGCAGCTGCCACAGCTACGCAGCCATGGACATTCTGGCCCAGCGCCCCAACGCCCGTGCCGAACACCCCATCGCCATCAAGGATGGCCAGACCTGCATCGACTGCCACCGCGGCGTCGCCCACATCATGCCCGACATGAGCGGTCTGGCTGCCGCCGGTGCCAGCGAACTGGCGCAAGCCGCCGCCCAGACCCCGGCCAGCGTCACCACCCGCTACGCCATCGCCACCACCCCGCTCTATCTGGATGCCAGCGCCAAGACCGATGAAGGCACCCTGATGCCCTCCACTCAGGTTGAGATGATGGGCAAGGAGAATGGCCGCGCCCGGGTGCGCATCGATGGCTGGCAGCAGGATGGCGTGAGCGAAGTGTTCTACGCCGCCCCCGGCAAACGGATCCTCAGCGTACTGGTCGGCGATGCCGCCAAGAAAGCGCTGGTCACCGGCAAGAGCGAAACCGACAGCGCCACCAACCTCACCTGGCATCAGGTCAGCCTGACCGCCTGGGTAGACGAGAGCCAGCTCATCGGCGATCAGGGCAAGCTGTGGCAGTATGCCTCCACCCTGATGTCCAACAACTGCACCGGTTGCCACGGCCTCACCGCGCTGGATCACTTCAACGCCAACCAGTGGATCGGCGTCATCAAGGGGATGGAGTCTCGTACCTCCCTCACCCCGGAACAGGCACGCATGCTGACCCAGTATGTCCAGAAACACGCCAGCGACATGAGCGCGGCCCACTGAGGCTGGTAGAGGAGAATCCCAATGACCCGTTTTAACGACAAGAAGACCAATCTCTCCCGCCGCAACCTGCTCAAGGGGCTCGGTGCCTGTGCCGCCCTGCCCCTGCTCGGCGGCATTTTCCCGAAAAGCGCGCTGGCGCAAGCCATCAGCACCGCATTGAGCCAGTTCCCGACGCTGGTGCCCGCCCAGAAGGGCATTCTGACCGGCGCCCACTGGGGTGCCTTCGAGGCGATCGTCGAGGATGGCCGCATGGTGCGCGTCCAGCCGGTGGCCGATGATCCGGCACCGAACGATCTTATCGACATGGCGCCGTTCCAGGTGCACGCCAAGAACCGCATCAAATACCCCATGGTACGCAAGAGCTGGCTGGAGCACGGCCCGGGCGCCAAACCCGAGCTGCGCGGCGCCGACGAGTGGGTGCGGGTGAGCTGGGAGAAAGCCATTGCACTGGTGGCAGGCGAGATCCAGCGCGTCCAGTCTGATTTCGGCCCGCAGGCGATCCACGCAGGTTCCTACGGCTGGAAGAGTGTCGGCATGTTCCACAACAGCCGCACCCTGCTGCACCGCCTGATGAACCTCTCCGGCGGCTTCACCGGTTATGCCGGTGACTACTCCACCGGCGCGGCTCAGGTGATCATGTCCCACGTGATGGGCTCCATCGAGGTGTACGAGCAGCAGACCGCCTGGCCCAACGTGGTGGAGAACGCCGAACTGGTGGTGCTGTGGGGGGTCAACGCTCAGGTCACCCTGAAGAACAGCTGGAACATGCCGGATCACGAAGGTCAGGCCGGCTTCAAGGCGCTGAAAGAGAAAGGCACCCGCGTCATCAGCATCGATCCGGTCTACAACGAGACCGCCAAGCTGGTCGGTGCCGAGTGGATTGCGCCGAACGCCTACACCGACGTGGCCATGATGCTGGGGGTGGCCCACACCCTCTACAGCGAGAAGAAGCACGATCAGGCCTTCCTCGATCGCTACACCGTCGGCTTCGACAAGTTCCTGAACTACCTGCTCGGCAAGGATGACGGTCAGCCGAAGAGCGCCGAGTGGGCGAGCACTGTCTGCGGCGTCGATGCCAAGGTGATCCGCCAGCTGGCCCTCGACATGGCCGCCAAGCGCACCATGATCATGGCCGGTTGGGGCATGCAGCGTCAGCAGCACGGCGAACAGCCGAACTGGATGCTGGTCACTCTGGCCTCCATGCTGGGCCAGATCGGCCTGCCGGGCGGCGGCTACGGCTTCAGCTACCACTACTCCTCCGGTGGCAGCCCCACCGCCAAGGGCGGCATTCTGGCGGGTATCTCCGCCGGCAACGCACCGAAGAACAGCCCGGCCCCGATCCCGGTAGCGCGCATAGCCGACTGTCTCGCCAACCCGGGCAAGACCATCGACTTCAACGGCCGCAAGGTGACCTATCCGGACATCAAGCTGGTCTACGTGGCGGGCGGCAACCCCTTCCACCACCATCAGGACACCAACAACCTGCTGCAGGCGTGGCGCAAGCCGCAAACCGTGATCGTCCACGAGCCCTACTGGACCGCCACCGCCAAGCACGCCGATATCGTGCTGCCGGTCACCACCAGCTATGAGCGCAACGATCTGGAGATGGGCGGCGACTACTCCCAGCGCTACGTGTTCCCGATGCACCAGTGCGTACCGCCCCAGTTTGAAGCCCGCAACGACTTCGACATCTTCAGCGCCATCGCCGCCAAGCTGGGCGTGCAGGAGCAGTACACCGAAGGCAAGGACGAGATGCTGTGGCTCAAGCAGATGTACGACGGCATGGCGGCGCAGGCCCGTGGTGCCCGGGTGGCGCTGCCGCCGTTCAACATGTTCTGGGAATCCAACAACTACATCCGCTTCCCGATCCCCGAGGCCAACCGCCAGTGGATCCGTCACGCCGATTTTCGCGAGAACCCGCTGCTCAACCCGCTCGGCACCCCGTCCGGCAAGATCGAGATCTTCTCCAACACGGTGGCGGGGATGGGTTATGCCGACTGCGCCGGTCATCCCAAGTGGTATGAGCCCAGGGAGTGGGTGAAAAGCGAGGTGGCGGCTCGCTATCCGCTGTCGCTCAACACCTCCCACCCGACCCAGCGGCTGCACTCCCAGCTCGACAACACCCCGCTGCGGGACAAGTTCGCCATCGCCGACCGCGAGGCGATCATGATCCATCCCGCCGACGCCAAGGCTCGCGGCATCGCCCAAGGGGATCTGGTGCGCGCCTTCAACGAGCGCGGCCAGATTTTGGTGGGCGCCCTGCTCTCCGAGGATGTGCGCCAGGGGGTGGTGCGGATCTGCGAAGGGGCCTGGTATGACCCGGCCAAACCGGGCGAAGCGGGCAGCATCTGCAAGAATGGCAACGTCAACTGCCTCACCTTCGACGAGGGCTCGTCCAGTCTGGCGCAGGGCAACTGCGGCCACATGGCCCAGCTGCAGATCGAGAAGTACACAGGCCCGATGCTGGCCAACACCGCCCACGCGGTACCGGCCAACGGCTAAGGCGGTTGCTACCGGACAAAACGGCGCCATCATGGCGCCGTTTTTTTATCCCGGTTGTGGCGGGGAGATCCCTTGTCGGGATAAGCGCCAGCGCCAATAGCGAAGATCGGCAGATCCCCTCCCACAGCGCTGGCATAGTTCGCAGACACCGTGAGGGAGCCTGATTCTCCTGCATAAATTTAATTTATGACTTTTCCGATAATGACCCGATTTTTACTTATACCAATAACCAAGCGCCCCATGGTGGCCCTGTCCGGCTCTTCTACTGCCCCACAGGGCTGCGCCCGATCACCATAAGGACGCGCCATTCGCGCCAATAAAAACGGCGCCCGAAGGCGCCGATTTTTTATCGCTGCGATGACAGGAGAGAGGGAAATCAGAACTCGCCCTCTTCCATGTACTCCTGCGCGCACTCCACCAGTTGCGGCCAGAGCTCTTCCGGCACCCAGGCATCCGGGTCATCTTCGTCGCCATCGTACTGGCTCCAGAAGTAGCGGCGAAGGCCAGAGGCAAAGTCGTCGCTGATCTCGGCCAGCTCCGAGAGCGGCCCCAGCCAGGCGATGCGACGCAGGCCGGAGGCGAGATCGTTGATTGCATCCATCAGGGTGCGATCGTCGAAGCTCTGCTCCACCAGCAGGGTGAAGCGGTCGCGCGCCTGCTCGGTCTGCTCCTCTTCCAGCTCGCCCACGTCGGCCAGCAGATCGACATAATCCTCCAGCAGGTAGGCAATCAGGCCATCCCGATCTTCAAACCACTGGATCTGGGCACCCTTGATCCCCAGAACCGAAGCATCGAATGAGTCGTCGAGGTGACACAGTGCCCATGGATCATCAGTCATGGTTCTCTTCCTCAGGCTAAAACAGGTGCCATATCTTATGCCTAGCTCTCCACTCTTGCCACCTTGGGCAGCGAGAGAGAGGCCGCCAGCCCGCCCAGCTCGGCGCGCCCCATGATGAAGCTGCCGCGGTAGGCTTCCGCCAGATCGGAGACGATGTTGAGGCCAAGGCCCGAGCCCGGCACCTTCTCGTCGAGCCGCACCCCGCGCAGCACCGCCTTGGCGATCTGATCCTCGCTCATGCCGGGGCCGTCATCCTCGATGCGCAAGGTGATCCACCCCCCCAGCTCGGCGCTGGAGATGCGCAGCTCGCTGGCGGACCACTTGAAGGCGTTCTCCAGCAGGTTGCCCACCATCTCGTCGAAGTCCTGCTCCTCCACCCCGACCGCCAGTTCGGCCGGTACCTGCAAGTCCACCGTCTTGCCCGGATAGAGGCGGGAGAAGGCGCGGCAGATGTACTCCACCCGCGCCCGCACCGGGGTCGAGACCCCGAGGATCTTGGCGGCACCGGTCACCCGCGCCTTGCCGAGGTGGTAGTCAATGTGGCGCTGGATCTGGTCGAGCTGCTCGCCGATGGCGGCCTGATCCTCGGGCGAGAGCTGGGCCACCTGATTGCGCATGATGCTGAGCGGCGTCTTGAGGGCGTGAGCCAGATTGCCGGTGTGGGAGCGCGCCCGCTGCAACAGCTCACCGTAGTGGTGCAGCAGCCGGTTGATATCCTCCACCAGCGGCTGGATCTCCAGCGGATAGCGCAGCCGGAACCCCTCCTGATGGCCCTGATGGACTCGCCCCAGCTCCCGCCGCAACAGGTTTAAGGGGCGCAGGCCGTAGACAATCTGGAACATGAAGCCCAGCACCAGACCGGTCGCGGCAAAGCCGAGGCCGAGGAACAGACTGATACGGGTCTTGTTGAGGGTCTGGGTCAGGGCGCTGCTGTCTTTCGCCATCACCAGGGTAAACAACCGATCCGAGCCCGGCAGCAGCACGGCCCGGGTCATGATCAGCAGCGGCTCCTTGTTGGGCCCCTTGCCAAAGAAGAGGTCGGGGTCGCCAAAGGCAGACTTGAGGCCGCGGCTCTCCAGATGGGTATCCCACAGGGAGCGGGAGCGCCCCACCACCTTGTGATCCAGCTCCAGCTGCCAGTAGTAGCCGGAGTAAGGCTGGCTGAAACGGGGATCTGACATCGGCTCGGTCACTACCGGCAAGCCGGTCTTCGCCACTTCCAGCCGGGAGAGCAGATCATAGAGCTGCAACCGCAGGCCGTCGGCTTCCGCCTCCTGCCAGTAGTTGCGCATCATGGTCTGCAGACTGAAGCCGGTAGCGAACAGAAACAGCCCGCACCACACCAGCGCGATGGCGAGCAGTCGCCCCCGCAGGGTTCTCACCAGCCTCATTCGTTGATCCGGTACCCGAGGCCGCGCACTGTCTCAATCAGATCGGGGTTGGTCTTCTTGCGGATCCGGCCGATGAACACCTCGACGGTGTTGGAGTCGCGGTCAAAATCCTGAGCGTAGATGTGGTCGATCAGCTCGCTGCGCGACACCACCTTGCCCCGGTGCTGCATCAGGTAACCCAGCACCCGGAACTCGTGAGCGGTCAGCTTGATGGGGGTCCCTTCGTACCACACCTGCGATGCCGCCATGTCGAGACGCACCCCGCCAATCTCCAGAATGGAGCTGGCGTTGCCCGCCGCCCGGCGCACCAGCGCATGGACGCGCGCCACCAGCTCGGCCACCTGGAACGGCTTGGTGAGGTAGTCGTCGGCACCGGCGTTGAGCCCCTCGATCTTCTCGTGCAGCTGGCCACGGGCGGTCAGCACCAGCACCGGAGTATCGATCCCCTTGCTGCGCCACTCCTTCAGCACGCTCAGGCCATCGCGACCCGGCAGACCGAGATCGAGAATGATGGCGTCGTAGGGCTCGGTCTCGCCGAGAAAACCGGCCTCGTTGCCATCGTGGCAAAGATCGGTGACAAAGCCGGAGAGGCGCAGCTGTTCAGCCAGCTGGCCGGCCAGAATTTTTTCGTCTTCAACAATCAGAATTCGCATGAACAGGCTTCCACAAAGAGGTTACTCATCATCCTCGACCGGGGGCTTGGGTGGCTCGAACAGCCGCTCCAGATGGTGGCCCTTGGCCCACACCATCTCCAGGTTGTCGGCCCGATAGGCCACCTTGAGCACGCTGTTCTCCCGATCGATCACGCGCAGTTCATAGAGCCAGATACCATCCTCTTCCCCCAGATCGACCCGCAACACCCGCACCGGTAATCTGGATGCCACCTCCATCATTTCGTGGAAGGGCCGAACCCGTCCCTCATGGACAGCTTGCTGCAACAGGGCTTCGTCAGGCGTCAGCGCCTGCGCCAGCACTGGCAACAACAACCCGATCAGAGGGAGCGCTCTATTCATGGATGATTCATCTCCAAAAACCTAACATAATGGCGTTTATAGTCTGCCAGCCATGAATCCGGAATGAATATGATCCCGCGCAGTTTCCTGCTGATCCTCTGCCTGCTGAGCGCCTCAAGCTGGGCTGCCCAGAGCCGCCTCGACATGGCCGGGCTGGTCAAACTGTTGCTGGCGCAAGGGTACCACGACATTCGCGAAGTGGAGCTGGAAGGGGACAAATTCGAGGTCAAAACCCTCGACCGCCAGAATGAAAAGGTACATCTCATCGTCGATGCCTACACTGGCGAGATCAAAAAACAAGAGGCCGACTAGGCCTCTTTTGCTTTCCAGCGCAGCCGCCACGGGCGCAGCAGCTTCTCCCGCCGTGGCCAGAGCAGGGCGCAGGCCAGCAGCAGGTAGATGAGCGGCTCCAGCCAGCCACTCTTGAGCGACCACCAGTAGTGCACCGGCACCAGCAGGGCTACCGCATAAACCCAGTTGTGCAGCTTCTGCCACGCCGCCCCCAGCCGCCGCTGCAACGCCGGCAGCGAGGTGATGCCCAGCGCCAGCAACAGCAGCAGCGCCACCATTCCCACCACGATATAGCGGCGCTTGACCAGCTCGCCGCCAATCAGCCCCCAGTCAAACTGCAGATCCAACCCCAGCCACACCATGAAGTGGAGCAGCGCCCAGACCATGCACCAGAGCCCGAGGGGGCGGCGCAGCTTGATGAGCTGCCCCTGCCGCCAGCGTTTGGCCAGCGGCGAGACCAGCAGGGTAAGCAGCAGCAGGTTGAGCGCCCCCTTGCCGAGGTAGTGGATTAGTTCGGGCACCGGATCCCCCCCCAGCAGACCGGCCGGCAGGGCGTAGCCCAACCAAAGCAGAAAGCCGAGGGAGCCGAGATGCACCAGCGCCCGCAAGCCGCTGATATGTGAGGATTTCAGTTTCAGTACCATTGGCGCAGATCCATCCCCTGATAGAGCGAGGCAACCTCGTCACCATAGCCGTTGAACATCAGGGTCGGCTGGCGCTTGGCACCGAACAGCCCGCCCTCGCCGATGAATCGCTCGCTGGCCTGACTCCAGCGCGGGTGATCCACCTGCGGGTTGACGTTGGCGTAGAAGCCATACTCGTTGGGGGCGAGCAGGTTCCAGGTGGTGGGCGGCATCTCCTCCACCAAGCGGATGGAGACGATGCTCTTGATGCTCTTGAAGCCGTACTTCCACGGCACCACCAGCCGGATTGGCGCGCCGTTCTGGGCGGGCAGGGTCTTGCCGTAGAGTCCCATGGCGAGGAAGGAGAGCGGGTGCATCGCCTCGTCGATGCGCAGCCCCTCGACGTAGGGATAGTCAATGCCGCCGCCCAGCGAGGCAGAGGCCTGACCGGGCAGCTGTTTCGGATCAAACAGGGTCTCGAAGGCAACAAACTTGGCGCGGCTGGTCGGTTCGGCACGGCGGATGATCTCGGCCAGCGAGATGCCATTCCAGGGCAGCACCATCGACCAGGCTTCGACGCAGCGCAGCCGGTAGATCCGCTCCTCCAGCTCGGTTTTGTTGATGAGATCCCACACATCCAGAGTGAAGGGTTTGGCGACTTCCCCCTCCACCTTCAACGTCCAGGGTTCGGGTTTGAGGTAATGGGCGTTGCGGGCCGGATCCGTCTTGTCGGTACCGAGCTCATAGAAGTTGTTGTAACTGGTGGCCTTCTCTTCCGGTGTCAGCACCAGATCGGCTGGCCGCGGGGCCTGCTTGCTGTTGAGCGGTTTGGTAACTAGCTGGGGCGCATCCTCTTTACCGCGCAGCAGATCGAGTACTCCCGCCTGAGTGGGGAAAGCGAGGGTGGCCGCACCCAGACCCAGCCCCTTGAGAATGAGGCGGCGATCCTGATAAACGGCTTCCGGGGTAACATCCTGTTCGGTGAGATGATGGGGGGCACGACGTTTGATCAACATGAAAAACTCCCGGGGCAGTTAGAGGCGACAGAGATAAGACCCGCCCCGGCAGATTTTTATTTCACACCGGATTACATCAGGTGGTACAGGGGCAGCGCCTTGGCCATGGTTCCGACCAGAAACAGCACTACGAATACCAGCAGGGGAACGATCACATTTGGCACCATCAGACTCACTCCATGAGCAGGACAGGGCCTCTAACTATGGTCGAGGGTTTGGCCGGTCACCAATGAATTTTTTTCGCGAGCGCAAGCGTATTCCTGAGTTGAAAAAGGTGATGGAGATCACACACAATTCCGCCCCCGCTTGCCGCCCCGATTGCCGGGGGTAGGCTGCCCGTTTTCGTGAAGCCAACTGAAGAGTCACGCCATGAGCCCACTGATCGCCATCGCTATCACCACAGGTATTCTCTCCGCCGTATGGGGCTGGCTGGCCGTCGCGCTAGGCCTGCTCTCCTGGGTCGGCTTCCTCGGTTGCACCAGCTATTTCGCCTCCAGCGGCGGCTACAAGGCGCTGCTGCAGACCATCTTCTGCAACGCCAGCGGCATGCTGTGGGCGCTGCTGCTGATCCATGGCGGTGACCTGTGGGGTGCCGGCGTGGCGGGTTATGTGATGACGGGTGTGGTGGCGACCCTGATGTGCGTGCAGGCCAAGCTGCAGTGGCTCGGCTATATTCCCGGCACCTTTGCCGGCTGCTGCGCCACCTTCGGGGCGGCGGGCGAGTGGCGGCTGGTGCTGCCCTCGCTGGTGATTGGAGCCCTGTTCGGTTATCTGATGAAGGCGAGTGGCCTCTGGCTCTCCCAAAAGACCCTGAAGCCCCGCAACTCGGATGGCGTCACCGACCCCGCCTGAGCGATATCCACTGCGAAGCGGCCCTCCCATTCAGGGCCGTTTCGCACAGCGTTACCCTTTCGATTTGAAGTTTGCCGCCTCAATGCCGTGCCGGTTCAATAGTTTGTAGAAATCGGTACGATTCCTCCCCGCCATGTTGGCTGCCAGAGTCACGTTGCCCTCGGTGGTGCGCAGCAGCCGGATCAGATACTCCTTCTCGAACTCGGCCCGTGCCTCGTTGAACGAGGGGATGCCACCGCCACCACCGCTCAGGGCCGACTCCACCATGGATACCCCAATCACCGGGCTGCAGCAGAGGCTGGCCAGCTGCTCCACCACGTTGCAGAGCTGGCGCACGTTGCCGGGCCAGGCCGCCGCTGCCAGCATCGCCAGCGCCTCGGGTGAAAAACCCATGGCGGCGCAGTCGCTGTTGCGACTGCGGTAGTCATCGAGGGCCTGACGGGCCAGCAGGGGGATATCCTCGCTGCGGGCACTGAGAGATGGCAAGGTGATATTGGCGACGTTGAGACGGTAGAAGAGATCTTCCCGAAAGCGCCCCTCCTCCATCGCCCTGACCAGATCCTGATGGCTGGAGCTGAGCACCCGCACCTCCGGGGTGCCCTGACCATACTCCTCCATCACCTGCAGCAGTTTGGCCTGCAGCGACTCCGACAGGCTGCCGATCTCGTCGAGAAACAGGGTCGCCCCCTTGGCCTGCTCGAACAGACCGGAGTGCCCATCCTCCCCGAACAGCTGCAGATCGAGGGCCGCCCAGGGAATGGCGGCACAGTTGATGGTGTGCAGCGGCCGATCACGTCGCTGGCTCGCCTGATAGAGCGCCTGCGCCATCGCCCCCTTGCCGGAACCGGACGGCCCCATGATCAGCACGGGCACCTCCATGGTGGCGATGCTGTGCGCCTGGATCAGCAGCTGCTCCAGCTGGGGATTGCGGGTCAGGATCAGCGACTGCCACTCCAGCTGCTGCTTCGGGCGGGTCAGGCTGAGGGCCTGCTCTATGGTGGCCAGCAGCTCATCCTTGTCGATGGGCTTGGTCAGAAAGCTGAACACCCCGGAACGGGTCGCCTGAATGGCATCGGGGATGGTGCCGTGGGCGGTCATGATGATGACCGGCAAGCCGAGCCACTGGGCCTGGATCCGCTCGAACAGCGCCAGCCCATCCATGCCACCCATGCGCAAGTCACTCAGCACCAGATCGGCGCGCTGCTGCCGCAAACGGTCGAGCGCCCCCTCCGCACTGTCGGCGGTATCCACTTCATAACCCTGACTGCGCAAGCGCATGCTCATCAGTTTGAGCAGGCTGACGTCGTCATCCACCAACAGGATCCGGCTCATGGTACTACCTCGCGATGTTCATTCAGCTTGCGCTGGTTGAGCTGCTCGTCGATGGCCGAGAGCTGCTCGATCTGGCGGCGCAACTTCTGGATCTCCTGACTCTGGTCATCGCGCCGGCTATCGCGGGCCAGCAGCTCCTCGCCAAGGGCGATCCAGCTGCGCAAAAACGCCTGAGCGTCGAGCCCCAGCTCCGGCAGCATCTTCTTCAGGCGCGCCAGACCGGCGCGGCGAGTGGCGACTGCCTCGGCGGGGTGAGAATCAACCATCGCCAGACTGACCCGGCTCTCGAGGTCGTCAGCCCCCTTGAGACGCTGCCGCTCCTGCACCCGCTGCTGGGGATGGCTGGCCAGCAACCAGTCGGAGTATTGCAGGCGCACCTGCATCTCCTTGTTGGCAAACTCCATTCGCTTGGCAAAAGCGATATCGGAGGACTCCTGCCGTGCCTGCGGCGGCAGCCAGGAGCAACCCGCGAGCAGCCCGGCTAGCAGGGCTGGAAATACGCGCTGTATTTTCATAGACCTCATTTCAACGTCAACCTGAAGCAGACATCTGCCTGTTCATCCTTCACCAGAACCAACTCCCCTCCCAGGCTGGAGGCAGACTCGCGAGCGATGGAAAGCCCCATGCCAGAGCCTTTCAGGACACCTTGCCGCACTGTGCTGCCCTGCTCGAAGGGTTCAAAAATGCGCTGCCGGTCTGCCTCGGGGATCTCGGGCCCCTCATTGGCAACCTCCAACCAGCTCGCCTGCTCCTCTGCTCCGGCGCGGATCCAGATATTGCCACCCTGGGCACCATAACTGACGGCGTTGGAGAAGAGGTTATCGAGGATCAACCTCAACCGGTAGGGCTCAGCCCACAAGGTAACCGGTTCGGTCGGCAAGTGTACACGGATCTGCTTGGACTCCAATGCCAGCCGATACTCGGCAGAAAGTTCTGCCAACATGGGCAACAGGGGAACCGGCTCCAGCTCGAACGTCTCCTGCTGGGTGAGGCGGTTGAAATCGAGCAGCCGCTCGATAAGGGTCTGCAAGCGGCGACTGTTCTCATCCAGCATCTGGCAGATCTCCAGCTGATCCGGTGTCAAAGGCCCGACCAGCTGCTCACAGAGCAGATCCGAACCCTCGCGCAGCACCGCCAGCGGGGTCTTCAGCTCATGGGAAACATGGCGCAGGAACTGGTATTTTTGCAGCTCCAGCTCCTTGAGTTTGTCGTGCAGCCAGAGGATCCGCTCCCCCAGCAACACCAGTTCGGCGGGGCCATCCACCGGCTGTGGATCTGGCTCGACCCCCGCGCCCAGACTCAAGATACGCGACTCAATTTGTCGTACCGGATGGGTGATCAGGTAGGTGAAGATAAAGACCAGCAGCAGGCTGATCACCGCCACCACAGCGCTGACCCACCAGAGCTCTTTGGTCAGGGCATCGATGGCCAGACGTACCCGATCCATCTGCTCGTCAACCCGGCTGCGGGTGCCCGCCTCGAGCTGCTGACTCAAGCGATTGAACTGGTCGAGGATGTCACCCGCCACCGCCTTTTTGGCCTGCCCCCCCTCCTGCAACGAGCCAAATTGCGCGAGCAACTCATCAAGGCCGCCATAGAGCTGGGGGTCGGAGAGGGAGTTGCGATGCTCTGCCAGCAGGCGGTGATACCCCTCAAGCTGCAGCCGGTAGCTGGCCAGACTGCGGCTATCCCCCAGCACAGCAAAGCGGCGCAGGGTGCGCTCGATATCGATGGACTGGGCGGTAAGCAGGGTGGCGCGGCGGGTGTCCTTGACCGCCCGTTCCATCTCGTCGCTGGTGAGCTGGCTCAGGTGGGTCAGGGCATTGGTGTTGTGCCAGATCATGCCACCGAGCGGCATTAGCACCAGCACAAACCCTATCAATACCACCTGCAGCAGGGAGCGTGGGCGAACCTTGGTCATCGTCTCTTCTCTTGCGTTCTCACCGGTGCGCCAGCATAGCCCTCAGCGCCCAAAAAACAAAACCGGCCAACAGGCCGGTTCGGATTATCTGGATTGTGGTGACTCACGCCAAAGCGACAGAAGCCAGACAGATGGTCAGGATCATCGCCAGCGCGCCCGAGGCGGTCAACAGCGCCCATTTCAGCTCAACACTCATGCAAACCTCCTTTCTGCCAATCAGTGCCGGATCACAATAGATAAGACAATGTTACGCCATAGTTAATCCAATAACCGTGAGCTGCGTATACATTTCAGATGAGCCCCAACCAAGGATGGTGAACATGTTCTATCTGTGTAGCATTGGTTCCAATCTAGACCCAAATAGTCATGTCACCAAGGTGCTGGAGGAGCTGGCCAGCCGTTTTGGCCGTCTGCAGACCAGCTCGGTGATCAGCACCAAGCCGGTGGGGATGCACTCCAGCCATGACTTTCTCAACTGTCTGCTGATCCTGGAGAGCGAGCTGGATGCCTCCGCCCTGAAACAGACCTTTGTGGCCATGGAAGTGGGTCATGGCCGCGACCGCAGCGATCCCCTCTGCAAGGTGCACGACCGCCCGCTGGACATCGACATTCTCGCCAGCAACCCGCACGGCGACTTTGCTGCGGAGCAGGTCGACTCCTACCTCATCGAGCTGCTGGCCGAACTCTACGGACGCGGCGAGGTGCACGATCCCAAGGTTGCGCTGCAGCTGCATCTGCCCGCCGGCTCGGGTAAAACCGTACATATCCAGTCGATAGGTCTGGAGCCCGCAACGGTTTGCATGCCATCAGAGCACGGCCAGAGCGCGCCCCCCATCCACCTTGATGCTGGCCCCGGTCATATAGCTGTTCGCCATCAGTAACTGCACCGCCTGCCAGATAGGCTCCAGCCCTCCCTCCCGCGCCAGCGGCGTTTTCGCCAACACCTGCTGGCGCCACGCCTCGTCATGCTCGTCGAGAAACAGGATGGGGCCCGGCTCTATGGTGTTGACCCGGATTGCCGGGGCCAGTTCGCGGGCAAAGCTCATGGCCAGCGAATGGGCTCCCGCCTTTGTGGCCACATAGCTGGCAAAGCGCGGGGCCGGGGCGTGGATGTAGATATCGGTGATGTGGATGATGCTGGCGTTGGCGTTGCTCGCCAGTTGCGGCGCCAGCGCCCGGTTGAGCTGGAAGGGGGCCGCCATGTGCACCCGGTAGAACTGATCAAACTGGGTAAGCTGCGCCGCGGGCTCGGCCGCCTGTGGCTCGAACGCCGAGGCGTTGTGGATCACCAGCGCCAGATCCTGATGGGATGCCAGCACGTCGATCAACTTACCCACCTGCTCTTCACTCGCCAGATCGGCCTGCACCAACTCGACACCCAGAGCCCGCAGCCGCGCCAGCTCGGGTCGCTCGCTGCGATAGCTGCCGGTCACCTGCCAGCCCGCAGCCACCAGCTGCTCGCACAGATAAAACCCTAGCCGACGGCCACAACCGGTTACCAATGCACGCATAAGACATCCCTCTCCTTTTATCCTCATCCATGAGTTGCACCGTTAACGCAGTATCAGCCGGGTCGCACCGACGCCACTTCCGGTAACAGAGCTAGACCTGGTAGCGCCCCTTGTCACCAATATCAAAATGGAGGGGCATCCGCCACTTGGCCAGCGCCAGCAGGGTAAGCAGAGCCCCGCTCACCAGGGCAACCAGTGCCGCGGCCCATGCCACTTGCAACCACTCCAGCAACCACAACAGCGGCAGCAGCAATGGCACCAGCTTGATCCCGGGGATCGCAAAACAGAACTGCTCCTTGAAGGCCAGCCCGGATAGGGTGACCAGGGTGGCCCCCAGCACCAGTGCATCCGGTGCTCCGATGGACAGCAAGGCCAGTGCGGCCCATCCAGAACCCTGAAGTATCAGCCGAATCCGCTTGTCGTAGATGTGCAGCGAAAAGGCGCAGATAGCGCTTGCCAGCGCCAGCAACATCAACCATTGTGCCGGTGGCAACAGGTCACCATGACTCAGCAAGGCCGCACCGCGACAGAGTAGCAACAGCGCCGCACCGCTCAAGCCAAGGCGATACAGGAGGACGGTCAATTTGTCTATCCCGTCCAGCGGGCTCTCGATTTCAGGGTTTGCCATACACTGTCGCCTCTACCAATCAGGAGCCACCCAATATACGGGGAGCAGGCTCCAAAGTTCTTCATTCGGGTTCAGGAGGGGTAGTTTGCGTGTAACCCATCTGCTTTGGCTACTACTGTTCCCGCTCAGCCTATGCGCCAGAGAGCTGGTAGTCTGCGGCACCATGGAGCACCCGCTCAAATTTCTCGATGCCAATCAGCAGCCCCGTGGCCTCGATATCGACATCATCACCGCCATCTTCGGCAAGCTGGGGATCCCTGTCCGAATCGAACTAATCGACTCCGGCGCCCGCCTCACCCGCAATGCCGAAACCGGTCTCTGCGATATGGTTCTGACCCACTCCTACAATGCAGCACGCGCGCGCTATCTCATCTACCCCCAGCAGGCCCACGTTCGCCACAGCTGGCACTTCTTTGTACGCAAGGCAGACCTGCTGAAGATCCGTTACGAGACGCTGGCCGACCTCAAACCCTGGCGCATCGGCGTTACCAGGGATTTCTCCTATACCCCCGAGCTCACCGCAGCCATGGCCGATCCGGCCTACCACTTCCAGCAAATTCCGATGAATCGGCTGCAACTGCGCAAGTTGCTGGCCGGGCGGATCGATACCGTGCCCATGCCGCTGGTCACCGCCTTTGCCCAGATCAGGGACGAGGGTCTGGAGGGCAAGCTCGACTACCTGCCCAAACCGCTCAAAAGCAGCCCCTACTTCAACACTTGGACTCGCGCCAAAGCGGACAAGAGTACCCCGGCCCAGATGGCCGCCTACGATGCCGAACTGCTGCGCATGAAACGGGATGGCCGGCTCAAGGCGCTCTACGACAAGTACGGCATTCCCTATATCGAACCCTGATCAGCCGGTCAGGGCTTCACGTCCCGCAGGATCGGATTCTGCAGCGAGATCAGGGTTTCAGTGGACTGGATCTCGTCGATGGTCTGGATCTTGTTGATCAGCACTATCTGCAGCTCATCGATGGAGCGGGTCATCACCTTCATGAAGATGCTGTAGTGGCCGGTGGTGTAGTAAGCCTCCACCACCTCGTCCAGCGCCTGCAGCTTGGCCAGTGCCGAGGGATAGTCCTTGGCGCTCTTCAGATTGATCCCGATAAAGCAGCAGACGTCATAGCCCAGCTTCTTGGGGTTCACCTGCACCCGCGTCCCCTCGATGATCCCCGCCTGCTTCATCTTCTCCACCCGCACATGGATGGTGCCCGGGCTGACCGCCAGCTGCTTGGCCAGTTCGGCATAAGGAATACGCGCATTCTCCATCAGGGCGGTGAGGATGGCCTGATCGAGATTATCGATCCGGTAATTTTCCGGCATTTTTTTGCCCTCCAATTAACGATACATCATTAAAATCACCATTATTTTGAAGAAAAAAACACACTAAGCCTATTTATATTATCGAATATTGAATTTAGTTGGCAATCCGTTGAAGAATCACCACATCCAACGGGGTTTGAAACAGGAATTCAGCATGAAACAGCACTACATTCGCAGCCAACAGCAGATCAGCTTCGTCAAAGAGATGTTCTCCCGCCAACTCGCCCAGCAGCTGGGTCTGATGGAGGTACAAGCCCCCATTCTGAGCCGGGTCGGTGATGGCACTCAGGACAACCTCTCTGGCCACGAGAATGCAGTGCAGGTCAAGGTGAAGACCCTGCCGGAGCACAGCTACGAAGTGGTGCACTCACTGGCCAAATGGAAGCGCCAGACTCTCGGTCGCTTCGGCTTCGGCCCGGGCGAAGGGATCTACACCCACATGAAGGCGCTGCGTCCGGATGAAGACAAGCTCACCCCCATCCACTCCGTCTACGTGGATCAGTGGGACTGGGAGAAGGTGATGCCGAGCGAGCGCCGCGATCTGGCCTATCTGCAGGAAACCGTGCGCGGCATCTGGGCCGCCATCAAGGCCACCGAGCGCGCGGTCTGTGCCGAGCACGAGCTGACCCCCTTCCTGCCGGCCGAGATCCAGTTCCTGCACAGCGAAGAGCTGCTGACCCGCTACCCGGATCTCGATGCCAAGGGGCGCGAGCGGGCCATTGCCAAGGAGCTGGGTGCCGTATTCCTGATCGGCATCGGCGGTGCCCTCTCCCACGGCGAACGCCACGATGTGCGCGCCCCGGACTATGACGACTGGAGCAGCCACAGCGAACTGGGTCTGGCAGGTCTGAACGGCGACATTCTGGTGTGGAACCCGGTACTGCAGGACAGTTTCGAGATCTCCTCCATGGGGATCCGGGTCGATGCCGAGGCGCTGCGTCGCCAGCTGGCAATCACCGGCGATGAAGATCGCCTGCAGTACGACTGGCATCAGGATCTGCTGGCCGCACGGATGCCGCAGACCATCGGCGGTGGCATCGGTCAATCCCGTCTGGCCATGCTGCTGCTGCAAAAAGAGCATATCGGTCAGGTGCAGGTCGGCGTCTGGCCAGCCGAGATGAAAGCTGCCGTGCAAGGCATGCTGTAACGAATGAAGGCCATGCCGGCGTCATCGCGCGGGCGTGGCAACAGGCAGGTGGCCGTCGGGGTTGAGCGAGCGCATCCCCGGCAGGCTGTAAGAAGCGAGGCCAGCAGTGGCCGCGCTTCGCAATCGGGGGCTTGCCCCTGCGACCCGCTCAACCCACGTCAGGTCGCTTCACTACATTCCTCCCGGCAATCTTCGGATTGCCGTTTTTTTTACGCCGAAAACAGGTGCTCAAAACCGGCCCCGATATGACGCTGGCGGGGCAACCCCACCTTTCTGCTGCCGGTGCAGTGGCAGGCAAACAACTGCTCCACCGCCTCTTCCTGCAGATAAGCACCGAGTGCTACCGCCCGCTCTGGGCCGGAAAACTTCAGGTGCAGGCCGCCGATGACGGCGTGGATCCGCTCGTCGCCACACACCTCCTTGGCCCGTTCGATGATGTTTTCGACCCCAGCATGACCGCAGCCGATAAAGACGATGAGTCCCTGCTCACTCTTGTAGGCCAGCGCCGAGTCGTCGCTGATCAGATCTTTCTCTACCCGTCCGCCCCGCACGATGTAACCGAGCAAGGATGGTGCAGCCAGGTCACGCCGCATGATGCTACCGAGAAACACCAGACGATCCGAAAGCCACACCGGCTCGGCCGAGCAATGGGGGAGCAAACCTCTGGCCGGCAGCGACTCCCGAGCCAACGCCCCCGACAGGCGATAGAGGTTACGCCGCCAGAAAGGAAGCGACAGGAAATAGCCCCGCTCGCAGAACACGTCCGGACAGGCGATGAGCGGGATGGGTTTTGGATAGACGGGTAGCGAGCCGATCCCACCCACATGGTCGTAATGACCGTGAGAGAGCACCACATGGGTGAGCGAAGCAAGATCGATCCCCATCATGGCGGCGTTGTGGCGCAGCGCCCGGCCACGGCCGCTGTCGAACAGCACCCTGAGGCCGTCACACTCCAGCAGCAGCGCCAACCCTCGCTCGGGCAGACACTCCGGCAGATGAACCTCGTCATCCACCAAGACGGAAAACTTCAGCATTTCAGTCCCTCAGAAAACAAAACGCAGGCATCAAGCCTGCGTTTTTTATCGACGGTCCCGTTACTGGGTCATGGTGAGGCCGTTGCTGTCGGCCCCCAGCAGCAGTTTCTTGCCGGGGACGATGCGGCCGGAGAGCAGCGCCTGCGCCAGCGGGTTCTCCACCTTCTGCTGGATTGCCCGCTTGAGGGGTCGTGCCCCGTAGACGGGGTCGAACCCGGCGTGAACCAGCTTGTTGAGCAGCGCTTCGCTCACCTCCACCTCGTAACCCTGAGCCTCGAGACGGCCCATCAGGCTCTTGAGCTGGATCCGGGCGATGGACTTGATGTGCTCCTCGCCGAGTGGATGGAACACCACGGTCTCGTCGATCCGGTTGATAAACTCCGGCCGGAAACTGCGGGTCAGCACATCCATCAGCATGGCCTTCATCTCGTCGTAATCCTTCTCGGAGTGGTGCTCCTGAATCAGATCCGAACCGAGGTTGGAGGTCATAATGACCACGGTGTTGCGGAAATCGACGGTACGACCCTGACCATCGGTCAGGCGGCCATCATCCAGCACCTGCAGCAGGATGTTGAACACATCTGGGTGCGCCTTCTCCACCTCGTCCAGCAGGATCACCGAGTAGGGACGACGGCGTACCGCCTCGGTCAGATAACCGCCCTCTTCATAACCCACGTATCCGGGAGGAGCCCCCACCAGACGGGCCACGCTGTGTTTCTCCATGAACTCGGACATATCGATCCGCACCATGGCATCCTGGGTATCGAACAGGAACTCGGCCAGCGCCTTGCACAGCTCGGTCTTGCCCACCCCGGTGGGCCCCAGGAACAGGAAGGAGCCGATGGGACGATTCGGATCGGAAAGACCGGCACGGGAGCGACGAATAGCGTTGGAGACCGCATCGACCGCCTCTTCCTGGCCAATCACCCGGCTGTGCAACTGCTCTTCCATCCGCAGCAGCTTGTCGCGCTCCCCTTCCAGCATGCGGGCGACCGGAATCCCGGTCCAGCGCGCCAAGACATCAGCGATCTCCACATCTGTAACCCGGTTGCGCAGCAGACTGGTCTCCTGCATCTCGGCTTGCGTGGCGAGATCCAGCTGTTTCTCCAGCTCCGGAATGCGGCCGTACTGCAGCTCGGACATCCGGCCCAGGTCGCCTGCGCGGCGCGCCACGTCGAGATCCTGACGGGCCTGCTCCAGCGCTGCCTTGATGTGCTGGGTGCCGGCAAGGGCGGCCTTCTCGGCCTTCCACACCTCGTCCAGCTCATTGTATTCACGATCTTTTTCGCCAATCTCCTGATTGATCAGCTCCAGCCGTTTGCGGCTGGCGTCATCGTCCTCTTTCATCAGCGCCTGCTGCTCCAGCTTGAGCTGGATGATGCGCCGCTCGAGGCGATCGAGCGCCTCGGGCTTGGAGTCGATCTGCAGCCGGATGCTGGCCGCCGCCTCGTCGATGAGATCGATGGCCTTGTCCGGCAGCTGGCGATCTGCAATGTAACGGTGCGACAGCTGGGCCGCCGCCACGATGGCGGGGTCGGTGATCTGCACATGGTGGTGCAGCTCGTAACGCTCCTTCAGGCCGCGCAGGATGGCGATGGTATCCTCCACGCTCGGCTCTTCTACCAGCACCTTCTGGAAACGGCGCTCCAGCGCAGCATCCTTCTCGATGAACTGGCGATACTCATCCAAAGTAGTGGCACCGACGCAGTGCAGCTCGCCCCGTGCCAGCGCAGGCTTGAGCATATTGCCCGCATCCATGGCCCCCTCGCCCTTGCCGGCCCCGACCATGGTGTGCAGCTCGTCGATAAAGAGGATGACGTTGCCCTCCTCCTTGGCGAGATCGTTCAGCACGGCTTTGAGCCGCTCCTCGAACTCGCCGCGATACTTGGCACCGGCCACCAGCGCCCCCATGTCCAGCGACAGCACCCGCTTGTTCTTGAGCCCTTCCGGCACCTCGCCGTTGATGATGCGCTGGGCCAGCCCTTCGACGATGGCAGTCTTGCCGACGCCGGGGGCACCGATCAGCACGGGGTTGTTCTTGGTACGGCGTTGCAGCACCTGGATGGTGCGGCGGATCTCGTCATCCCGGCCGATCACCGGGTCGAGCTTGCCGAGTTCGGCCCGCTCGGTCAGATCGATGGTGTACTTCTCCAGCGCCTGACGGTTCTCCTCGGCGTTGGCATCCTCCACCTTCTTGCCGCCACGCACCTTGTCGATGGCCGCTTCGAGTTTCTCTTTGGTCAGCCCCTGAGCGCGCAGCAGCTCGCCCAGCGTGCCCTTCTCGTCGAGGGCCGCCAGCACGAACAGTTCGGATGAGATGAACTGATCCTTGCGCTGCTGGGCCAGCTTGTCGCAGACGTTAAGCAGGCGGCCGAGGCCGTTGGAAAGCTGTACATCCCCTTCCACACCGCTGACGCGCGGCAGGCGATCCAGCTCCTCGCCAAGGCGGGAGCGCAGGGCATTGATATCCATCCCGGTCAGAGTGAGCAACGGACGGATGGAGCCGCCATCCTGATTGACCAGTGCGGTCATCAGATGAACGGGTTCGATGAATTGATGGTCACGACCCAGCGCAAGAGACTGGGCATCGGAAATAGCAATCTGGAATTTGCTGGTAAGGCGATCGAGGCGCATTGCACTCCCCCTTCAAACAGGCAGACGCCGCTTGCGCGGCAAACAACATAACTTTCTGAGATGAAAGATGAGGCCCGTACGGGCTATTTCAAGGGGCGGTGCTGGTTATTTTTTCTGCAAGACGGGGCGAGAGCGGGATCCCCGCCCTTGCACTATGCAGGGCGGGGAGCTTCATCAGGACGCCAACCAGATGATGGTGGCCATCCGGCCGGTCTGGCCGTCGCGACGATAAGAGTAGAACTGCTCGCTGTCGCTGAAGGTGCAGTATTCGCCACCATAGACGGCGGTGACGCCGGCGCGGGCAAGACGCAGCCGGGCCAGCTGGTAGATATCCGCCAGCCATTTCCCCTCATTGGGCGAAGGGACGAACGCCGCTTCTGCTTCGGCCTGCTCGGCCATAAAGGCCTCGCGCACCTCGCCACCCACTTCAAACGCAGTGGGGCCGATGGCCGGGCCAAGCCAGGCCAGGATCTCGCCCGGCTCGCAGCCCATGGCGGCGATGCTTGCCTCCAGCACGCCATCTTTCAGTCCGCGCCAACCGGCGTGAGCGGCAGCCACCACTGTGCCGGCCCGATCGCAAAACAGCACCGGCAGACAGTCGGCGGTCATCACTATGCAGGCCTGATCCGCCTCATGGGCGCAGGCGGCATCGGCATCCGGTGCCTGCTCATAATGGCTGCTGACCGGATGAACGACGGTGCCGTGCACCTGATTGAGCCAGTTGAGGGGCCCCGGGATGGCGGCCACCTGCTGCAGCCGGGCCCGATTGGCCTCGACCCTGGCCGGTTCATCCCCTACGTGGGCGCCCAGATTGAGACCGGCAAAGACCCCTTCGCTGACACCACCGTCACGGGTGGTCGAAAGAGCCCGGACGCGTGCTGGCGCCGGCCAGTCGGGTTCAATCCATTTCATTGCTCACTCCTTCACGCTCTATCGTTCAAATGGAAACGGGGCTCTTGGCTGCAACCAGTCAAGACGCCCCGTTTCAAGGTTCTGTGTGCTACGCGCTGTATCGGCGGGTTACGGCAGAAGTCGTCGCAACACTGCCAGATTTACCACTATTTCCAGACCAGCTCGTCCGGATTGGCCAACGTATCCGCACGCAGCACCTCCATCAAATCCAGCATGTCCTGCGGCGTGGGGGAGTGCCACTGCATGACCTCACCGGTAATGGGGTGAGCCAGCTGCAGCATAGTCGCGTGCAGAGCCTGACGACGGAAGCCGCGCAGGGCCTCGGTCAGTTCCGGCGTGGCGTTGCGCAGCGGGCGCAGACGGCCACCGTAGGCCGGGTCACCCACCAGCGGATGCTTGATGTGAGCCATGTGGACACGGATCTGGTGGGTACGACCGGTTTCCAGACGCAGACGCAGACGGGTGTGGCCACGGAACTTCTCATGTACCCGGTAGTGAGTCACGGAAGGACGGCCATTGGGTACAACGGCCATGTGGGTACGCTGGGTCGGGTGACGACCGATAGGGGCATCAACGGTGCCGCCGGCGGTCATGTGACCGATGGCGATCGCTTCGTACTCACGGGTGATCTGGCGCGCCTGCAGCGCGTCTACCAGATGGGTCTGGGCCGGAACTGTCTTGGCAACCACCATCAGACCTGTAGTGTCTTTATCCAGACGGTGCACGATACCGGCACGGGGCACCTCGGCAATACCGGGGTAGCGGTGCAGCAGGGCGTTGAGAATGGTGCCATCCGGCGTACCGGCGCCCGGGTGGACAACCAGACCGGCCGGCTTGTCGATCACCAGAATGTGTTCGTCTTCGTAAACGATGTTGAGCTCGATATCCTGCGCATCGAAGCGGGTGTCATCTTCCAGCTCTACATCCACATGCACCTGTTGCCCAGCAATCACCTTCTCGCGCGGGGTATTGGCAACCTGACCATCCAGGGTCACTTTGTCCTGTAAAATCCACTCCTTGATGCGGGTTCGGGAGTAGTCGGGAAACAATTCGGCCAGGGCCTGGTCGAGTCGCTGCCCGAATTGGTGATCCTGGAATTCGCCTGTCAGTTCAATATGCTGGCTCATGTATGGTCTCTTGAGCGGGGGGTATCAATTCGAAATAATCCGGGTATTCTAGCTTTTCTTTTAGCCAAGCATAACGGATACTTTGCCAATTTCGTGGAAATGGACCGGATGTTGTTGATGGGAAAGAAGTCTCACCTGCTGATGTCGCTCGCCTTGGTCGCTACCTTGATCACAGGCTGTTCCAGCACCAAACCCAAGGTACCCGACGAACCGCCGGAGACCCTGTACCAGAAAGCACGCCTCAAACTGGACGTTGGCAATTACGTGCAAGCCACTGAATTGCTGGAGGCTTTGGACTCTCGCTACCCGTTCGGCGCCTACTCCAACCAGGTGCAGCTTGACCTCATCTATGCCTACTACAAGCAGGATGATACCGCTCAGGCGATCGCCAATATCGACCGTTTTATCCGCCTCAATCCGGCGCACAAGAACATCGATTACGTCTTCTATATGCGCGGCCTGACCAACATGGCTGCGGATTACAACTTCTTCCAGAGCCTCTTTGGCATCTCCCGCGATGACAAAGACCCGGCCTATGCCCGCCAGGCATTCCAGGACTTCAAGACCCTGTTGCAGAACTACCCCAACAGCGTCTATGCCGCCGATGCCCGTGCCCGCATGATTGGTCTGAAGAACCGTCTGGCCAAATATGACCTGAGCGTCGCCGAGTACTACGTGAAGCGCGATGCACTGGTCGCGGCTGCCAACCGGGCCAAGCTGATTGTCGAAACCTACCCCGACACAGCCGAAACCGAAAAAGCGCTGGAGATCATGGTCGAGTCTTACGACACCCTGAAGATGCCGGAGCTGGCCAAGCATGCTCGCGAAGTGCTGGCCAAGAACTACCCGGAAAACCGCCTCGCCCGCAGCTGAGTGCGAATAAACCGGTAACAGTAAAAAACCGATGCCAAGGCATCGGTTTTTTTATATCTGCAATCAGCCCGGCCGGGGAAAACCCGTCATCAATAGCGGTAGTGAAGCCCCACACCGCGGGCATCCCCCTGCATGGCAACCGGCGCTACCACCACATTGCGCGATAGTGGTGTCGTAAACAGATAGCTAATCCCGGTCGCGATGGCCGCTCCGGCGATGATATCGCGCCAGTAGTGCTGCTCGGCATTCTCTCTCGACCAGCCCACAGCACCGGCCGCAATGTACGCCGGCAACCCGTAGTGCCAGCCATAACGGATCTGCAGATAGCTGGCGCCGCTGAATGCCGCCGCCGTATGGCCGGAGGGAAAACTCTGGCCAGAGCCGGATGGTCGCTCTGCATCTATGGTGAACTTCATCCCCTGCACCAGCGCCGTGGTGGTGGCAAAAGAGTAACCGAACTGCTTCAGCCCCTCGATATCATCCTCCCCCCATGAGATGAGTGCCGCCGCCACCGGAATCACGACCTGGCCGATATCGCCATAGGTTTCAAAACCACTGCCGGCGTGGCTGGCAGGAACCTTGAGCAGGAAAAGTGGAACAATTACCAAACGTACATATTGCGTCATCCGACGATCCTGAAGTGGAAATAAATAGATCAATGGCACTGCTCTGCCGCAACCAGCGTCAGCAGCTGCCCCTTGTCCGAACGAAGAGAGGTCTGTGCCAGCAGCTGATAGGGGATCCCCTCCAGCAGATTTGCTATCTCCTGCGCCGTACCGTTGACCAGCACCGCATCAAATCTGGCATCGTGACAGGCAAGCACATCCCTCACCCCCTGCCCGTCCAGATTCACTACCTGCATCTCTTCATAGACAGAGAGCAGACCTAGCTCGGTTTCACCCAGCCGCCAGCCGGCGATGCGATCCCGCGTCTCGAGCGGTATCCCCTCCAGCAGATGAGTCATCTTGCCCGAAACCCCCTTGGCGGCATCGATCAGCGGGTAGACCAGCGCAAAGGTGAGCAGAAACATGATGGCCACCGAGCTGGTGACATGAATGGCGCCATGTACCTCCTTGCGCCGCAACAATAGCTCCAGCGCCATCACGAACAGGGTGATCGCTGGAATATACCGCCACCCCAGCTTGCTGGCGGCTAGCTGCACTTCTGCCGGAATCTGGCTGGCAAACGGCAGCGGCAAACCCAGCAGGGGGAGTGCAATGATGGCAACGCAGAACAGCAGCATGAAGTAGAGCCACCCCCGACCATAACGGGCAGTCCACAGCGGCCAGCTCAGACTGACCTGACCCAGCATGATGGCAAATACCGGCAATAGCGGGAAAAGATAGAGAGTTCGCTTGGTCGAAGAGATTGTTAACAATAAAAGGGTTCCCAGCGCCCAGCACAGCAAAAATAACCGCTCACGACTCCACTCCCGCTGTTTCACCGTTTGCCAGCCCCAATAAAAAATGAATGGCAACCATGGGATGGTATATTCCACCATGCCCCACAAATAATAGAGATAGGCACCTTTCTTGATATGACCCAGTTCGGTCGAAGTGCCGGTAAGACGGCCAACCTGATTCTGCCAGAACCACTCATGCCACAAGGCATCGCCATCAGCATGATTAATTAGCTCACGAACCCAGGCTGCGATTGGCAATATAAAAAACAACAACACCAGCAAGTGTTGGAATATAAAAACGGGAACACTTTTCTCGTTTACTGCTTTGCGGGCAGCAAAGAGAAAAAGGGGCAACCAGCCGAAAAATACCGTCAACGGCCCGATCGGCCCTTTTGCCATAAAACAGCCAGCCAGACCCAGCCCGGCAATAATCGCCATCAAGTTGCGATGCGCCAGATAATATTCGGCGAATGCCCAGATGGTAAATACGACAAAGAAGGCGAGCGCACTGTCCGTCCTGATCCAGTGCGTATTGATAATGAATCCCTCCATGGAGCCCAGCGCGATGACCGACCAGAGTGCCGCCGACCTGTTGCCAAGCAGGCGATAGGCCAGCAGGCCGGTGAAGAGCAGCATGCCTGCCGCCCAGACCACGCCCGCCAAACGCAGGGTGTTGGTTATCCCCAGCCAGGATGCAAACCCATCAAGAAACGGCAAAGCGGCCATGTAGAAGAGCGGCGGCTTCTCGATAAAGCTGCGCCCGCCTAGGGTCGGCACCACCCAGTCACCACTGCGGTACATCTCGAGTGCAATGGCCGCTTCGCGGGGCTCATCAGGCGTCCAGAGCTGATGATCAAACTGGCCAAACAACAGCACCAGAGTCACCAGCAGCAACATCCAGCAGAGCTTGCGCCCCGAGATTTCAGGGCGTGGCATGGCTCATTCCTTCTGCGATGGTCTCCCCGCGTCCGATGGCGTAGTAGGAGAAACCCAAGGTTTTCATCTTGTGCGGGTCATAGAGATTGCGACCGTCGATGATGAGCGGCATGGCCAGCATCTTCTTGAGCTGGGCAAAGTCAGGCGCCTTGAACTCGTTCCACTCGGTGCAGATGACCAGTGCATCGGCCCCCGCCAGCGCAGCCTCCTTGGTGCCCATCAGCGACAGCTCGGGCTGGCAGCCATAAATGCGCTGCGCCTCCTTCATCGCCACCGGGTCAAAAGCCTGCACCCGCGCCCCCTCCTGCCACAGTGCCTCCATCAGCACCCGACTCGGCGCTTCGCGCATGTCATCGGTATTGGGTTTGAAGGCGAGCCCCCAGATGGCGATGGTCTTGCCCGCCAGCGACTCGCCCCGCTCTTGAAAGTGAGTGGCCAGCGTATCGAAGAGCTTGAACTTCTGCCGCTCGTTGACCCGCTCCACCGCGCGGATGAGCGGCGTGTCGTAGTCGAGCGCCGCGGCTGTCGCCAAAAACGCCCTCACATCCTTGGGAAAACAGGAGCCGCCATAGCCGCAACCGGGATAGATAAACTGGTAGCCAATGCGCTGATCGGCACCGATCCCCTGCCGCACCAGCTCGATATCGGCACCAACCCGCTCGGCCAGCCCGGCAATCTCGTTGATAAAGCTGATCTTGGTAGCCAGCATGCAGTTGGCTGCGTACTTGGTCAGCTCGGCACTGCGCACGTCCATGAGCAGAATGCGGTCGTGATTGCGGTTGAAGGGTTCGTACAGCTCGCGCATCACGGCTCTGGAGCGCTCCTTGCCGGTGCCGATGACGATACGATCCGGGCGCTGGCAATCACGGACGGCCGCCCCCTCTTTGAGAAACTCGGGATTGGAGACCACATCGAACTCGAACTGCTTGCCGAGCTCTGCCTGCTGCTCCCTGACCCAGTGGAATACCTTGTCTGCCGTACCAACCGGCACGGTGGATTTGTTGACGATGATCACCTCGTCGACACGATGTTGGGCAATCGACCTCGCCACCGCCCTGACGGCGCTCAGATCGGCCGAACCATCCTCGTCAGGGGGCGTACCGACGGCGATGAATTGCACGTCACCGTGGGTAACCGCCATGGATATATCCGTGGTGAATTTCAGCGAGCCATTTTGTAGCGTCTGGTGCAGTAATGAATCCAGCCCGGGTTCATAAATAGGTAATTCACCACGGGACAAACGGCTTATTTTTTCTGCATCGAGATCAATACAAACAACCTGATGGCCAACGTCAGCCAATACAATTGCTTGTACCAGGCCAACATAGCCACTGCCAAAAACGGTGATATTCATAACGACTGTTCCATAATGCGTGATGATGGAAGCTTTACATCGTTTATTAAATTGCACTACGGGCAATTTGTAACAAGCAATGTCAACACAGTATAACTCCAGGCCAATCCGGCAATGTCAGCGACTAGAATAATCACTCTAAATAGAGCCGAGCATCAAATTAAATTAAAGGAAAGTGTTTTTTTGTTACGAGATATTTCTATTTAAGGCTTCAAATAAAATCACCTGCAATTGTTACCAAGTGTTGCTGTGCGCTTGAATAAAAACTCGCTATTCAGTTACCTTCGAAAATATATCGAAGGATATAAATTTCTGCGCCATGCATATTTCCAGTGAAAATCGGCAACACCGGTTTTCATTGCTATTTGATCTCTTGCGACATTAAGACTGGAGTCGTATGAAAAACTTTCTGCCATTCTCGAAACCCGCCATGAGCGAGGCCGAGATCAATGCCGTCAGCGAGGTTTTGCAATCGGGCTGGATCACCACGGGCCCGAAAAATCATGAGCTGGAGCAGCGCTTCTGCGAGACCTTTGGCTGCCAGCATGCGGTGGCGCTCTGCTCCGCAACGGCCGGTATGCATGTCACCCTGATGGCACTGGGGATTGGCCCGGGTGACGAGGTGATCACCCCCTCCCAGACCTGGGTCTCCACCATCAACATCATCACCCTGCTGGGGGCCACCCCCGTCTTTGTCGATGTGGACAGGGATACCCTGATGGTCAGCGCCGGGCAGATAGCGCCGCTCATCACCCCCAACACCCGGGCTATCATCCCGGTTCACTACGCCGGGGCGCCGGTCGACCTCGACCCCATCCTCGCCCTGGGTCGCCAGCACGATATTCCGGTCATCGAAGATGCCGCCCATGCGGTCGGCACCCGCTATCGCGCCCGCTGGATCGGCGAGACCGGCACCGCCATCTTCTCCTTCCACGCCATCAAGAACCTCACCTGTGCCGAAGGGGGCATGCTGGTGACCGATGACAAGGCGCTGGCCGACAAGGCTCGGATGCTGAAATTCCACGGTCTGGGGGTCGATGCCTTCGACCGGATGACGCTGGGCCGCAAGCCGCAGGCCGAGGTGATCATGCCGGGCTTCAAGTACAACCTGGCCGACATCAATGCCGCCATCGCGCTGGTGCAGCTGGCCCGCCTGCCCGAGCTCAACGCCCGGCGCGCCATCCTGGTTGCCCGCTATCGGGAGTTGCTGGAGGGATTGCCGTTCGAACCGCTTGCCATCCCCGACTATGCCCATCTGCACGCCTGGCACCTCTTCATGGTGCGGGTCGATCCGGCCCGTTGCGGCCTCGATCGCGATCAACTGATGCAGGCGCTGCAGGAGCGTGGCATAGGCACCGGCCTGCACTTCAAGGCGGCCCATACCCAGAAGTACTACCGGGAGCGCTACCCGGCGCTCTCGCTGCCCAATACCGAGTGGAACTCGTCACGGCTCTGCACCCTGCCCCTCTTCCCCGACATGACGCTCTCCGACGTGGATCGGGTCGTGGCAGCCCTGACCGACATACTGGAGTAACGACACGTGAACCATAACGATATCAAGCGGGTATCCGTCATCATCCCCGTCTACAACGAGGAGGAGAGCCTGCCCGAGCTGCTGCGGCGCGTCACCGAGTCCTGCGAGCAGCTGAGTCAGGATTACGAGGTGATCCTGATCGACGATGGCAGCCGCGACCGCTCCGCCACCATCATCAGCGAGGCAGCGGCCCGCGAAGGGAGCAAGCTGGTCGCGGTGCTGCTCAACCGCAACTATGGTCAGCATGCCGCCATCATGGCCGGTTTCGAGACCGCCAAAGGGGATCTGGTGATCACCCTGGATGCCGACCTGCAGAACCCGCCGGAAGAGATCCCGCGGCTGGTCGCCACCGCCATGGAAGGGTATGACGTGGTCGGCACCATCCGCCGCAACCGGCAGGACTCATGGTTTCGCAAGACGGCCTCGCGCTTTATCAACAAGTCGGTACAGCGGGCCACCGGCGTCCAGATGAGCGACTACGGCTGCATGCTGCGCGCCTATCGCCGCCACATCATCGACGCCATGCTCTGTTGTCAGGAGCGCAGCACCTTCATCCCCATTCTGGCCAACAGCTTTGCCCGCCGCACCACCGAGCTGGAGGTGGGCCACGCCGAGCGGGCCCACGGCGAATCCAAATATGGCCTGATGCACCTCATCAACCTGATGTACGACCTGGTCACCTGCATGACCACGGCCCCGCTGCGCCTGCTCAGCATCGTTGGCAGCGTGGTGGCGGGGATCGGCTTCACCTTCTCGATCCTGCTGATCCTGCTGCGCCTGCTGATGGGCGCCGACTGGGCAGCAGACGGCGTCTTCACCCTGTTTGCCATTCTCTTCACCTTTGTCGGCGTGCAGCTGATCGGGATGGGGCTGCTGGGTGAGTACATCGGCCGCATGTATACCGATGTGCGTGCCCGCCCCCGCTACTTCATTCACCAAATCGTTCGCTCCACCCCGGATGCTTCGCAACAGGAAACTCAATCATGAAAGTTGTCATCTTTGCCTATCACGATATCGGCTGCACCGGTATCGAGTCCCTGCTTCAGGCCGGCTATCAGATCCAGGCGGTCTTTACCCACGCCGACGACCCGGGCGAGAACCGCTTCTTCGACTCGGTCGCCCAGCTCTGTGCCGAGCACGACCTGCCGGTCTTCTCCCCCGAAGACGTGAACCATCCGCTCTGGATTGAGCGCATTCGCGAGCTGGCACCGGAGGCCATCTTCTCCTTCTACTACCGCAACATGCTCAAGCAGGAGATCCTCGATATCCCGACCGTCGGGGCCTTCAACCTGCACGGCTCCCTGCTGCCCGCCTATCGTGGCCGCGCCCCCATCAACTGGTGTCTGGTCAACGGCGAGACCGAGACCGGCATCACCCTGCACCGGATGACGGCCAAACCCGATGCCGGCGATATCGTCGCCCAGCAGGCGGTGGCCATCGCCGACGACGACACGGCGCTGACCCTGCATGGCAAGGTGCGTCAGGCTGCCCATGCCCTGCTGGAAGGTGAACTGGTCAAACTCAAGCGCGGGGAGAGCCGCTTCACCCCGCAGGACGAGAGCAAGGCGAGCTACTATGGCCGCCGCACCCCGGCCGATGGCGAACTGCACTGGCACCGTCCGGCCCGCGAGCTCAACAATCTGGTACGCGCCGTCACCCAGCCCTATCCGGGGGCCTTCAGCTTTGCCGGCGATCGCAAGCTGACGGTCTGGAAATCGCAGCCGCTGGCGATCCAGAGCGACCGGCAGCCAGGCACCATTCTCTCTCACGACCCGCTGCGCGTGGCTTGTGGTGAGGGCGTGCTGGAGATCCTGGCCGGTCAGGCCGAAGGGGGGCTCTATGTACGCGGCACCCAACTGGCCCGCGAGCTGGGGCTGGTCGAGGGAATGAAGATCGGCGCCAAGGCGAGCAATGCCCTGCGCAAGGCGCGCCTGACCCGGGTGCTGATCCTCGGCGTCAACGGCTTTATCGGCAACCACCTCACCGAGCGTCTGCTCCAGGATGGCGGCTACGAAGTGTATGGCCTCGACATCGGCTCCAGCGCCGTGGACCGCTTCATCGGTCACCCCAACTTCCACTTCGTGGAGGGGGACATCAGCATCCACACCGAGTGGATCGAGTACCACATAAAGAAGTGCGACGTGATCCTGCCGCTGGTGGCCATCGCCACCCCCATCGAGTACACCCGTAACCCGCTGCGGGTGTTCGAGCTCGATTTCGAGGAGAACCTCAAGATCGTCCGCTACTGCGTCAAGTACAACAAGCGCATCATCTTCCCCTCCACCTCCGAGGTGTACGGGATGTGTGACGATCACAGCTTCGACGAGGATGAATCCCGCCTCATCGTAGGCCCCATCAACAAGCAGCGCTGGATCTACTCCGTCTCCAAGCAGCTGCTGGATCGGGTCATCTGGGCCTACGGCAAGAAAGAGGGGCTCAACTTCACCCTGTTCCGTCCCTTCAACTGGATGGGGCCGCGCCTCGACAGTCTGGACTCTGCCCGCATCGGCAGCTCCCGCGCCATCACCCAGCTCATTCTCAATCTGGTGGACGGTACCCCGATCCAGCTGGTGGATGGCGGCGCCCAGAAGCGCTGCTTCACCGATATCGAGGATGGCATCGAAGCCCTGTTCCGCATCGTCGAGAACAGGGACGATCGCTGCAACGGCCAGATCATCAACATCGGAAACCCGGACAACGAGGCGAGCATTCGCGAGATGGCGGAGGTGCTGCTCGCCAAATTCGATGCCCACCCGCTGCGCGACCACTTCCCGCCGTTCGCCGGCTTCAAGCTGGTGGAGAGCAAGTCCTTCTATGGCGACGGCTATCAGGATGTCTCCCACCGTCGTCCGAGCATCCGTAATGCCCGCAAGCTGATCGACTGGGAACCGACCATCGAGATGGAAGAGACCATCGGCAAGACGCTGGACTTCTTCCTGCAAGGGGCGGTCACCACAGGAGTCGAGCATGACTGAGGTGGGTCTGCGGATCGACGTCGATACCTTCAGGGGGACCCGTGACGGGGTACCCCGCCTGCTGCAACTGCTCGACCGGCATCAGGTGAAGGGGAGTTTTTTCTTCTCGGTCGGTCCCGACAACATGGGGCGCCACCTGTGGCGCCTGCTCAAGCCCCGCTTCCTGCTCAAGATGCTGCGTTCCAACGCAGCATCTCTGTATGGGCTCGATATCCTGCTGGCCGGCACCGCCTGGCCCGGCAAGCCTATCGGCAGAGAGTTGGGTTCCCTGATGCGCGACACCGACAGCGCCCGTCACGAGGTGGGGCTGCACGCCTGGGATCACCACGGCTGGCAGGCCAACACCGGCCGCTGGGACGAGGCCGAGCTGATCCGCCAGACCCGGCTCGGGGTCGATGCCCTGAGCAACATTCTGGGGCGCGCGGTGGATTGCTCCGCCGCCGCTGGCTGGCGAGCAGACCCGCTCACCACCCAAGCCAAGGAGCAGTTCGGCTTTCGCTACAACAGCGACTGTCGCGGCTGCGGCCTGTTCCGCCCCATTCTGGAGGACGGGCGGCCCGGCATCCCGCAGATCCCGGTCAACCTGCCCACCTTCGACGAGGTGGTGG
This sequence comes from Aeromonas sp. L_1B5_3, assembly GCF_963866575.1. NCBI lineage: Bacteria > Pseudomonadati > Pseudomonadota > Gammaproteobacteria > Aeromonadales > Aeromonadaceae > Aeromonas > Aeromonas sp. L_1B5_3. The sequence continues at coordinate 89,657 of NZ_CAWMDN010000113.1, read as the reverse complement.
GGCATCAGGTGACGGTCGACGGTTTCAACCACTTCCTGCTGGAGCAGCTGACCGCCACACCGCAACCGGGCCCCCATGTCTACACCATCCACGCCGAGGTGGAGGGGATCGTCATGGCGGATCAGTTCGATGCCCTGCTCGGCGAAGCCAAATCGCGCGGTATCCGTTTCGTCCCCCTTGGCGAGCTGCTCCCGTCCGACCCGACTCAACTACCGACCGGTCACCTGCTGCGCGGCACCCTGCCGGGGCGCGAAGGGTGGCTCGGCTGCAAGGCAGCCCCATGAACCAGCTCACCAGATTGCAACCGAGGATCTCATGAAGATGACCCGATGGGCCCTGCCCCTTTTCTTTCTGCTCTTTTACCTGCTGCCACTCAACCAGCGGATGCTGTGGAGCCCGGACGAAAACCGTTACGCCGAGATCAGCCGGGAGATGGTCACCACGGGTGACTGGGTAGTGCCCCACTTCCTCGGCCTGCGCTACTTCGAGAAACCCATCGCCGGTTACTGGTTCAACAGCCTCAGCCAGCTGATGTTCGGCGAGAGCAACTTTGCCGTCCGCTTCGCCTCGGCCGCCTCGACCGGGCTGAGCGCGTTGCTGGTCTTCTGGTTTACCCTCCAGCTCTGGCAGTGCCGGCGCAAGGCGTGGTTCGCCAGCCTCATCTATCTCTCGACCCTGATTGTCTACGGCATCGGCACCTACAGCGTACTGGATGCCATGGTGACCCTCTGGCTCAACGCCGCCATGGTGAGCTTCTACCTCATCCGGCAGGAGGGGCCGCCCGGCCGCAGGATGGCGGGCTATCTGCTGTTTGGTCTCGCCTGCGGCATGGGCTTTCTCACCAAGGGGTTTATCGCGCTAGCGGTGCCGGTAATCGTACTTGTCCCATATATGCTGACCCGGGGGCGCCTGCTCGAACTGGTGCGCTTCGGACCGCTGGCCATCCTGAGCGCCGCCCTGCTGGCCGCCCCCTGGGCCATCGCCATTCATCAGCGGGAGCCGGACTACTGGCACTACTTCTTCTGGATTGAGCACATCCAGCGCTTCGCCTCGGAAGATGCCCAGCACAAGTCCCCCTTCTGGTACTACCTGCCGATGGGACTGCTCGGCACCCTACCCTGGCTGGGGCTGCTGCCGGGCGCACTGAAGCAGGGGTGGCAGGAGCGCAAGGTCGGCCCGCAGACTCTCTATCTGCTGGCCTGGCTGGTACTGCCCTTTATCTTCTTCAGCATCGCCAAGGGCAAGCTGCTCACCTATATCCTGCCCTGCTTCGCCCCGCTGGCCATCCTGCTCGCCAACAGCGCGGTCAATGCCCTCAGGGAGGGTCGCGCTCAGCCATTTCGCCTCAACGCCTGGATCAACGGCCTGTTCGGTCTCGTCTGCGTAGGGGTGCTGGCGGTACTGGCCTTCTCGCCACAACATGCGGTCTACGGCCGCTACGAGATGGGCAAGCTGGCCATTGCCATGGCGATCTTCGCCAGCTGGTCGCTGCTCGGCTTAATCCAGCTGGTGGCTCCCGTCCGCAGCTGGCAGCTGAGCGCCCTCTGCCCCATGGTGCTGGCCGTAGCCCTGCCGCTGGCACTGCCGTTATCGCTGGTGGACTCCAAACTGCCGGAGCACTTCATCAAGGCCAACCGGGAGATCCTGATGGAATCCCACACCCTGCTGGCCAACGAGGTGGGCACCGCCTCCTCCATCGCCTGGGAGACCAAACGCAGTGAGGTCAACCTGTTCGACAGCATGGGCGAGCTGAGATATGGCCTTGGCTATCCGCAGGGCAAGGGGCGCTATGTCACGCAAGAGGAGTTCCCGAACTGGCTGGCACAGGCTCGCCAGGAGGGGCAGGTCGCCCTGCTGCTGCGCACCGACGATGACGAGCAGATCGCCGCGCTGCCCCCGGCAGACAAGACCATTCGCAGCCACCGCTTCACCCTGCTCGTCTACCACGGGAATCGCTGATGGATATCCTGCTCCTCCTGCTGGTCAGCCTCCTCACCAGTGCGGGCCAGATGCTGCAAAAGCAGGCGGTCATCAGCTGGCAACGCATACCGCAAGGCCACTGGCAGAAGCTCGCCTCTCCCTGGTTGCTGGGGAGCATTGCAGCCCTTGGCTGCGGCATGCTGCTCTGGATCTATCTGCTGCAACGGCTGCCGCTGAGCATGGCCTACCCCATGCTCAGCCTCAATCTGGTGCTGGTGCTGCTCGGCTCGCGCCTCTTTTTCCGCGAGCCGGTGAGCTGCCGCAACTGGCTGGGGGCTGCCGCCATCATTGTCGGCGCCCTGCTGCTGGGAGGTCTGTTATGAAGGGTTATCTCTACGTGTTGGGCAGCATAGTGCTGGTGACAGTGGCGCAGCTCTGCATGAAGTGGGGGGCGATAAGCCTCCCTGAGTGGCAAGCCGATCCCGCCGTGATGCTGGCTCACCCCCTGCCGCTCCTCACCATCGCCATCGGCATCCTCTGCTACGGGCTGTCGCTGCTCTGCTGGCTGGCGGCACTGCACTCGACGCCGCTCAATATCGCCTACCCGCTGCTCAGCACCAGTTACGGGCTGGTCTATCTGCTGGCGGTGAGCATGCCGGCCTTTGCCGAACCGCTGGTGGCGAGCAAGGCGGCAGGCGTTGCGCTTATCTTCTTCGGCGCCGTGCTGGTCGGCAGCAAACCGGCGACAGGCAAGCCGGTGCGGCAAGATCCCCCTGCCAATCCCTGAGGCAGTTTTAAGCAAAAAGAAGAGGCGGCACCCTGTGCCGCCTCTTCTCATTTTCCGCCTGACCAGCGCCTGTTACTTCGCGACGTTGCCCGCCACGTTCAGGGCATCCCAGGTGCGGGAAAAGGGGGGCGCATAGGCAAAGTCCAGCATGCCTAGCTGCTCGGTGGTTACCCCCATGGTGATGGCAACCGCCAGCGCGTCGATGCGGTGTACCGCCCCCTTGCGACCGAGGATCTGGCCGCCCAGCAGCCGCTTGCTGCCCGCCTCGTAGACCAGCTTGACGTGAATGTCGGACTGACCCGGGCAGTAGTTGGTGTGGCACTTGTCCTTGATCACCACGGTGCGATAGTCGATCCCCATCGCCTTGGCTTCCTGCTCGGAGAGACCGGTACGGCCCGCCTCCAGCCCCAGCACCTTGAGCGCCGCAGAGCCGAGGGTGCCCGGGAACTCCTGCTCGGCCCCGGCCAGGTTCTCGCCCACCATGCGCCCCAGCTTGTTGGCTATGGTAGCGAGCGGCACATAGACCTGCAGCTGCTTCACGCTATGCCAGACGCTGGCGCAATCACCGGCCGACCAGACATTGGCCAGCGAGCTGCGCCCTTGGCGATCCACCTTGATGGCGCCGTTGCCGAGTCGCTCGATGCCGGTATCGGCCAGAAACTCGGTGTTGGGCTTGACCCCGGTGCAGACCACCACGATATCGGCCTCGTACTCGCCCTGGCTGGTTCGCACGCCGGTCACCCGGCCATCCCCCAGCAGCGCTTCAACCCGCTCGCCAAGATGGAGGGAGACTCCCTGCTCGCGCAGTTCTGTTTCGATATGCTGGGTGATCTCGCCATCAAACGCATCGGGGATGACCCGATCCGCCAGCTCGATGAGACGCACCTCCTTGCCCTGATGAACCAGCGCCTCGACCACCTCCAGCCCGATAAAGCCGGAACCGATCACCACGGCGCGGCGATTGTTCTTGTCTTGTACCGCCGTTTTCAGCGCCAGTCCGTCGGCCATCCGGCGCAGACCGAATACCCCCTCCTGCTGCAAGCCAGGGATGGGGGGCATCACTTCGCGGGCACCGGTGGCGATCATCAGCCGATCGTAGCGGTCGGTGAAGGTGTCGCCGTTGTGCTCGACCATCAGCGTCTGCGCGGCAGCATCCAGACTCAGCACCCGGTGGCCAATCTTGACCTCGATCCCCTTGGCAGCGAACTGCTCCGGGGTGAACTCGGCCATGTAGCCGGGCTCCTGAAACTCGTCGCCGACGAAGTAGGGCAGGCCGCAGGCACCGAAGGAGATCACCTCGGATGCCTCATACACCACGATTTCGGCATCGATGGCCAACCGGCGCGCCTTGGCGGCCGCACTCATACCGGCGGCTTCGCCACCGATGATCACGATTCTCATAGTTGCTCCTGTCAATGACGCAGGGAGGGCATGCCCTCCCTGTGGTTGATGGCGGGAAGGTTGCCCCTCCCGCAGCGGATCAGATGGTGGACTCTTCGCCGTCCAGACTCACTTCGTGATCGCTGTTGAATACGTTCATGTCGGTCTCCCCCAGCAGGCGGCTGGTGACCGTGCCCGCGGTGATGGAGCCGGAGACGTTCAGCGCGGTACGGCCCATGTCGATCAGCGGCTCGATGGAGATGAGCAGACCGGCCAGCGCCACCGGGAAGTCCAGCGCGGAGAGCACGATCAGCGCGGCAAAAGTAGCGCCGCCGCCAATGCCGGCCACTCCGAAGGAGCTGACGGTGATGATGGCGATCAGAGTCATGATGAAGCTCGGATCCATCGGGTTGACCCCGACAGTCGGTGCAATCATCACAGCCAGCATGGCCGGATAGATACCGGCACAGCCGTTCTGGCCGATGGTGGAACCGAAGGAGGCGGCGAAGTTGGCGATCCCCTCCGGAATGCCCAGCGACTTGGTCTGGGTCTGCACGTTCATCGGGATGGACCCCGCACTGGTACGGGAGGTGAAGGCAAACGCCAGCACCGGCGTGATCTTCTTGAGGAAGCGAGCCGGGTTGATGCCGACCATGCCGACCAGCAGCAGGTGCACGGCGAACATAATGGCAATGGCGCCGTAAGAGGCCATCACGAAGCTGAGCAGATTGATGATGTCAGCGTAGTTGGAACCGGATACCACCTTGGTCATCAGGGCCAGCACGCCAAACGGGGTCAGGCGCAGCACCAGGGTCACCATCCGCATCACGATGGCGTGGGCCACGGCGATGAAGTGGCTGAAGCTGGCGAAGATCTCCGGCTTCTTGCGGGCAATACCGGTAGCCGACAGACCGATGAAGATGGAGAAGATCACCACGGCGATGGTAGAGGTCTTGCGACCGCCGGTCATGTCGAGGAAGGGGTTGGCCGGAATGAACTCCAGCACCATCTTGGCAAAGGACATGCTCTCGACGCTGCCGAGGGTGCTCTGCAGCGCCGCACCACGAGCGCTTTCCGCAGCACCGGCAGTGAGCCCTTCCGCAGTCAGACCAAACAGGTTGGACATCAGGATGCCAGCCCCTGCCGCGATAGCGGTGGTGAAGATCAGCACGCCGATGGTCATGGCGCTGATCTTGCCAAGGGCGGTACCGCCGTTGAGCTTGAGGATGGCGCTGATGATGGAGACCATGATGAGCGGGATGATGATCATCTGCAGCAGCTTCACATAGCCGCTACCGACGATATCGAGATAGTCGATGGTCTGGCCAATCACCGCAGAACCCGCTCCGTAGAGCAGCTGCAGGGCGGCCCCGAACAGGATACCCAGCCCCAGACCGGCAAACACCCGGCGGGTGAAGCTCACATGTTTTTGCTGCAACCGATAGAGGAAGAACAGCAAGAAGGCCGCAATGGCCAGATTACCGATAACGCTAAGTGTCATGAGATGACCCCCCAAAAAGCGGGCAATGCCCGGGAAACAAGAGCAAGCACGACGCATGCCCTGGCAACCGTGTCGGACGGCCTGACCCGTCACGACATAAACAAGGGGGTCTGAGCCCCCTTTGTTTCTACAAACTTATGGCTTCTGCTGTTTCGCTCGCATGATGTTGATGATCTCGATATCTGTATCCAGCATCCCCTCTTTGGAGAGGCGGCCCAGATTGGCGATGGTCTGGTCCACATCGTCGGAGACGATCCCCTCGCTCTGGGGCACATGCAGGTTGTTGATAGCCATCAGCGAGGATTTCACCGCCGCCGAGGTCGAGGTCGAGACCTTCATGGAGCAGGCGCTGCCGGCGCCGTCACAGATGATGCCGGAGACATCGCCAATCATGTTGTTGATGCAGTGGCTGATCTGCTCGAACTGGCCGCCCAGCAGCCAGGTGATGGCCGAGCCGGAGCCCATGGCAGCGGTGCTGGCGGCGCAGAGGGCCGACAGCTTGTTCTGATAGGTCTTGATGTAGATGGCCACCAGATGGCTCATCACCAGCGCCCGGGTCAGCTGCTCGTCGCTCGCCTTGAGGAAGCGGGCCGCCGCGACCACCGGCATGGTGGCGGCAATACCCTGATTGCCGGAGCCGGAGTTGGACATGGCGGGCAGCATGGCGCCATCCATCCGCGCATCGGAAGCTGCGGAGGAGAGGCGCATCGCCAGCGTCATCAGGTCATCGGAGAGCAGCTTGCGTTCCACCTGCTCGGTGAGGATCTTGCCGATGCGCAGGCCATAGCCCTGCAACCCCTCGTCCGCCAGCGCCTGATTCATGGTGGCGGCTTCGCGGATGAAGTCGATCTCCGCCAGCGGTACCTGCAGGGCAAAATCGACGATCTCGCGCAAGGTCATGGCAGGCTTGCTGGAAGGGGCAGGCTGGATCTGCACGCCGGGAGCGTTGTCCTGCTGCATCAGCAGCTCGCCATCCTTCTCCATCAGGATGATGCGGGTGTGGTCGGTACAGATCACCACCCGGGCGCTGTGACCCTCCACCTCGGCCAGCACCTCGGCGTAGAGCACGTCCGGCACATCCTTCACGTCCACCTTGATGGCGGGCAGCAGCGCCTTGGCGGCTTCCACCTGATCTGACGTGAGAGTCTTGAGCACCTCCAGCCCGGCATCCGGGTTGCCCCCTGTGATGCCGACCGCAGCGGCCACCGGCAGACCGATCATGCCGGTGCCCGGCACCCCGACCCCCATGCCGTTCTTGAACAGGTTGCCGCTGACCCAGACGCTGATACGGGTCGGATCCTGCCCCAGCAGCTTGCGGCAGTTGGCCGCAGCCAGGGCGACCGACATCGGCTCGGTGCAGCCAAGGGCCGGCACCACTTCACGCTTGAGCAGGGTAATAAAGTCGGTCCATTGTGCTTTCATCTGTGCAATCTCATCTTGGTGGCGCAATGCCTGTCATCGCCACAGGCAACAGCATGGCAAAAAAGGGTGACCCGGGGTCAGCATCAATTCGGGGCGCGCCGCAACGGCGTCGCGAGAGAGGTAGCCGCCTGATGGCAGCTCCATGCAAATCAACTGAATTTGATTCTAATATCAATAAAATCAAATTAAGTTGCGCAATATCGCTTTTTTCAGCGCCATTATGCCCGTCTTTTAACAAAGTGCGACAAATTGTGAGGCAACGCACAGAGGGCGGGCCCGCCTAGAGGTGATAGCGGGCCAGCAGCTGCTTGTAGGCGGGGGTTTGCTTGAACTGTTTCAGAGCGGCAGAGAAACGGATAGCCAGCTGATCGTGGCCGGGTTTGTGGGTAAATCCGAGAAAGTTGCGGCTATCGTCGGTCAACATATAGGAGCCGTGGCTCACCTGATCCTGCAGCCCCTGGGTGTGCAACAGATAGCGCCCGACCAGCTCGTTGAGCACCACCCCGTCCAGCCTGCCCGCCATCATCAGGTGGAGCTGCTTGACGGCATTCCCCTCCCCCGTCATCGGCACCCGGATCACCCCGGTATCGGTCAGAAAGGATTTGCTGTAGGCGTAATCGGCCTGAATGCCGACCCGTAACCCCTTGAGGTCGGCCAGCCGGGCAACGTGGAGCGGGCGATCCACCGGATAGAAGAGCACCTCGCCACTGTAGGAGAGCGGCTCCTCGGGATAGTAGAGCCAGCTCTTGCGGGCTTCGGCAAAGAAGATATCGATCACCGCATCTCCTTCGCGCAGCATCGCCTGCTGCAATACCCGCTTCCAGGGGAGCACCCTGATTTCGGTGCGATAGCCAAGCTGCTGCAGCACGGCACAAGCCAGATCGAGATCGGCCCCCACCAATCGACCACCATCATCACGCATCACGTAGGGTGGCCACAGCTCGGTCAGCAGCGTCAGGGTCGGCGGCTCGTCCGCCGCCATGGCCGAACCAGTACCAAACAGGGAGGCCAGCAACCAGCCGTACAACCCGATCCTTCGCCAACCCTGACACCACATCATGGAGATCCCTCATGGTCCGTATGGATTGAGGATATACAAGGGATGGGCAATAAAAAAGGAGGCCGAAGCCTCCTTGATATCCCATCTCTGAATGGCACTTACAGTGCTTTCAGGATTGCCTCGACGCTGGCCTTGGCATCGCCAAACAGCATCTGGGTATTCTCTTTGAAGAACAGCGGGTTCTGGACACCGGCATAGCCAGTGTTCATAGAGCGCTTGAAGCCGATGACGTTCTGCGCTTTCCACACTTCCAGCACCGGCATGCCGGCGATCGGGCTGCCCGGATCTTCCATCGCGGCCGGGTTGACGGTGTCGTTGGCACCGATCACCAGCACGGTGTCGGTATCGGCGAAGTCCTCGTTGATCTCGTCCATTTCCAGAACTATGTCATACGGTACTTTCGCTTCCGCCAGCAGCACGTTCATGTGGCCAGGCAGACGACCGGCAACCGGGTGAATACCGAAGCGCACCTTGACGCCGCGGTCACGCAGCTTCTGGGTGATCTCGGCAACCGGATACTGAGCCTGTGCCACCGCCATACCGTAGCCCGGGGTGATGATGACGGAGCTGGAGTTCTTCAGCAGGTCAGCCACTTCCTCGGCGCTGGTTTCGCGGTATTCGCCCATCTCCTGATCAGCCGTGGAGGCCACGCCATCGGAGCCGAAGCCACCGGCGATCACGGAGATGAAGGAGCGGTTCATCGCCTTGCACATGATGTAAGAGAGGATGGCACCGGAGGAACCCACCAGCGCACCGGTGACGATCAGCAGGTCATTGGAGAGCATGAAGCCCGCCGCTGCCGCCGCCCAACCGGAGTAGGAGTTCAGCATGGAGACCACGACCGGCATGTCGGCACCACCGATGGAGGCAACCAGATGCCAGCCAAAGGCGAAGGCGATCAGGGTCATCACCAGCAGAGCGAAGGTGGAGCCACCAGCGTTGACGAAGTAGACCATCAGCGCCAGAGACGCGACCACGGCCAGCAGGTTCAGCTTGTGGCGGTGCGGCAGCATCAGCGGCTTGGAGGAGATGAGACCACGCAGCTTGCCGAACGCCACCACGGAACCGGTGAAGGTCACGGCACCGATGAAGACGCCGAGGAAGATCTCGACCAGGTGGATGTTCAGCATGGCGCCGGTCAGGTGCTCGACCTGGGCAACGCTGGCTGCCTGCTCGAACGCCGCACGGGCGGCGGCCAGAGTGGCATCCAGGTTGGAACCGACGGAGACAACCACTTCAGCCGGTGCGGAGGGGTGCAGATCGATGAAGCTGTTGAAGCCCACCAGCACTGCCGCCATACCCACGAAGCTGTGCAGCACGGCCACCAACTCGGGCATCTCGGTCATCTCGACCTTGAGCGCCAGACGCACGCCGATGGCACCACCGATCACCATGGCCAGAATGATCCAGTGAACGCCACTGGTCTCCGGGTTGAACACGGTCGCGATCAGGGCGATGGCCATACCCGCGATACCGAACAGGTTGCCATGTTTGGCCGTCTCTTGCTTCGACAGTCCCGCGAGACTGAGGATGAAGAGCACGGCGGCAACGATATAGGATGCTGTTACCAGTCCTTGAGACACGTTAAACCCCCTTAATCCTTACGGAACATCTTCAGCATGCGCTGAGTGACGGTGAAGCCGCCGAAGATGTTGATACTGGCAATCAGCACGGCGATGAAGGCCAATGCGGTAACCAGAGTCGACCCTTGCCCGATCTGCAGCAGGGCACCGACCACGATAATGCCGGAGATGGCATTGGTGACCGACATCAGCGGCGTGTGCAGGGCGTGAGAGACGTTCCACACCACGTAGTAACCGACCACACAGGCCAGGATGAATACGGTGAAGTGGGAGAGGAAGGCTGCCGGGGCAACGGAGGCGATCCAGCCGAAGGCGGCGATGCCGAGAGCACCGAACACGAACTTCTTGTTGGAGGGCTTGGCCTCTTCCTTCTTGGCTGCCGGTTTGGCGGCGGCCGGTTTCTGCGGGGCCGCAGAGACGGAGATAGCGGGCGGCGGGAAGGTCACTTCACCGGCCTGGATCACCGTCATGTTGCGCTGAACCACGTCTTCGAAGTCGATGGCAACGTTGCCGTCCTTCTCCTTGCACATCAGCTTCATCAGGTTGACCAGGTTGGTACCGTAGAGCTGGGAGGATTGGGCAGGCAGACGACCCGGCAGATCGGTGTAACCAATCACCTTGACGCCGTTGGCGGTGACATGCAGTTCGCCCGGCACTGTGTATTCACAGTTGCCGCCGGCCTGAGCGGCCATGTCCACGATGACGGAACCCGGCTTCATGCTGTCGACCATCTCTTTGGTGATCAGCTTCGGAGCCGGCTTGCCCGGGATCAGGGCGGTGGTGATGATGATGTCCACCTCTTTGGCCTGCTGGGCAAACAGCTCCATCTCGGCCTTGATGAACTCTTCGCTCATCACTTTGGCGTAACCATCGGAGGAGGAACCATCCTCACCGCCGAAGTCGAGCTTGAGGAACTCGCCCCCCATGGACTCGATCTGCTCGGCCACTTCCAGACGGGTATCGAAGGCACGCACGATGGCACCGAGGGAACCGGCAGTACCGATGGCAGCCAGACCGGCTACGCCGGCACCGATCACCAGTACCTTGGCAGGCGGCACTTTACCGGCAGCAGTGATTTGGCCGGTGAAGAAGCGACCGAACTGGTGCGCAGCTTCAACAACGGCACGATAGCCACCGATGTTGGCCATGGAGGAGAGGGCATCGAGGGACTGGGCACGGGAGATCCGCGGCACCATATCCATCGCCATTACATTGATGTTGCGCTCGGACAGCTTCTTGACCAGCTCGGGGTTCTGGGCAGGCCAGATGAAGCTGATCAGAGTGGCGCCATCTTTAATTTGTGCGATCTCGGCATCGGTCGGCGCATTGACCTTGAAGATAAGGTCGGCTTGCCAGACATTCGGCACCACGCTGGCACCGGCAGCCTCGAAGGCGGCATCATCGAAGCTGGCCGACAGGCCTGCGCCGGTCTCGATGGCGACCTCGAAGCCGAGCTTTTTCAGCTGCTCGACGGTAGCCGGGGTCGCTGCGACCCGGGTCTCACCGACGAGACTCTCTCTCGGTATTCCAATCTGCATGACTATTCCCTGATGGTTAATAAACAATCGCTGCCCAGTGTCTCATTTCTGGCGAAACAAGACATGACCAAAGTGCAGGTCTTGGGCTCTTTGTTATGAAAATCAGTAGGCTTTACCTCAACCTCCTGTCATGGTCAGGCCCCCGCTTTTCAGGCGCGAAGGTGATTAGTATCAAATTTTGGAGTTTTATTACAACCGCACGCCCGACAGCACGCGTACAGATTTCAGCCCATCCCCGCCGAGGATTAAAAAAAACAAACCAAATTAGAGGCTTATACCAGTAAAAACGGCTGAAAAAAGTGATCCAACCAGTCAAAAAAAATGTTTCACCGGCTCTCTATCTTAGCGTTTTTTGTTCTTACGAAATGCGCCGGAGCTCTGTACGGCTGCGGCAAAGGCCGAAAAATAACAATTTCACAACAATGACAGGGCCGCACTCCCGCCAGCTGGCAGGAGGCGGCCCTCGATATTCAATCGTTTCGCCGGTTGGCGCCCGATCCGGGGCCTTTACCAGGCAGCTTCATAAATATGCTGACTCTGCACCAGATCGATATCGCCGTGCTCGCCCAGACGGCTCATGCCGTGCTCACCCAGCTTGCCGATCAGGGTATCGATACCCAGATCTTTCAGACCGTAGTCGCGCAGCCGGGTCTTGACCCCCATCCGCTCGAAGAAGTCGCGGGTCGCGGCGATGGCATCGTCGATGCGCTCCGCTTCGCTGCCGCTGCGCAGACCCCATACCCGCTCTGCGTATTGCAGCAGCTTGGCATGCTTCTGTTTGCGCTTGGCCTGCAGCAGGGCGGGCAGCACGGCTGCCAGAGTCTGGGCATGGTCGAGGCCATGCAGGGCGGTCAGCTCGTGACCCAGCATGTGGGTGGCCCAGTCCTGCGGCACACCGGCACCAATCAGGCCGTTCAGCGCCATGGTGGCGCTCCACATGATGTTGGCGCGCACCTCATAGTTGTGCGGCTCGGCCAGCGCCTTGGGGCCCTCTTCAATCAGGGTCAGCAGCAAGCCTTCGGCGAAGCGATCCTGCACCTTGGCGTTGACCGGATAGGTGAGGTACTGCTCCACGATGTGGACGAAAGCATCCACTACCCCGTTTGCCACCTGACGCTCGGGCAGGGTGTAAGTGAGCACCGGATCGAGCACGGCGAAGCGCGGCATCACGAACGGCGAGAAGAAGTGTACCTTGTCGCCACTGCTGCGACGGGTGATGACGGCCCCCATGTTCATTTCGGAACCGGTCGCCGGCAGGGTCAGCACGGAACCGAGCGGGATGGCGGAGCGCACTTCGCTGCCGACGGTCTCGAGAATGTGCCAGGGATCCCTGGCCGGATCGTAGTGCGCGGCAGCGGCGATAAACTTGGTGCCATCGAGCACCGAGCCACCACCAACGGCGAGCAGGAAATCGACCTGCTCGGCACGGGCCAGCTCCACAGCGCCCATCAGGGTCTCGTAGGCCGGGTTGGGCTCGATGCCACCAAATTCAAACAGAGTGAAGCCAGCCAGTTCGCTGCGGATCTGCTCCAGCAGGCCGCTGCGTACCACGCTGCCGCCACCGTAGGTGATCATGACACGGGCATCGCTCGGGAGCTGGTCGCGCAGCTGGGCGATCTGCCCCTGGCCGAACAGGATTTTGGTCGGGGTATGGAGAGTAAAGTTGTTCATCGACATTGCCTTCTTCTGATAGTCAGGGCGGCCTGGCCGCGAAATCGTGATTGCATTTTTCTCCAGAACAACCCTACCATCAAGACAACATCCTGCTTGATTCTTGCCTATTTCTACAAAGCAGCGAAAACCGGAACAGTCGAATCAAAGAGCCCCCATGCAAAACCGTTACAGCGACCTCGCCGCCAGAGTGGCCCGCCACGTCACCACCCCCGGCATCTCCCCGTCCCCGGTGAAACAGGTCAATCTCATCTACACCACCGAGTACCACGGCCGTACTCCGGTGCTCTACCAGCCGCGGATGATCGTGATCCTGCAGGGGCACAAGGTGGGCTATCTGGCGGATCAGGTATTTCGCTACGACCCCAACCACTACCTGCTGATGACCCTGCCGCTGCCCTGCGAGTGCGAGTGTTTCGCCTCCCCCGAACAGCCCCTGATCGGTTTCTCCATCGAGATCGATCTGGTCATCCTGCAGGAGCTGTTGCTTGAGCTGGGCGATGCCCTGCCCGCCCCCGCTCCGCAAAAGAGCGGCGTCCACTCGGTCCCCCTGTCGGAGACCATGTTCTGCGCCGCCGAGCGGCTGATCGAGCTGATGGACAACCCGCTGCACGCCAAGGTGCTGGGGCCGCAGACGGTGCGGGAGATGCTGTTTCACGCCCTCACCGAGGGGGGCGGCCCGGCGTTGCAGGCGCTCGCCAACCGCCACAATCATGTGGGCCAGATTGCCCGGGTGCTGCGTATGATAGAGCAGCGCTACGCCGACAACCTCACCATGGAGGAGCTGGCGCGGGAGGTGAACATGAGCGTCTCCGCTTTTCACCACCACTTCAAGGCAGTCACTGCCACCTCGCCGCTGCAGTACATCAAGTCGTTTCGCCTGCACAAGGCGCGCCTGATGATGTTGCACGACGGCATCAAGGCGGGGGCAGCCGCCGCCAGAGTCGGTTACGAGAGCAACTCCCAGTTCAGCCGGGAGTACAAACGGTTCTTCGGCAGCACGCCGACAGATCAGGCCTCCCGCTTTCGGGATGGCCAGCTTCGCATCATAGAGGGATAACGAGAGAGGGATTACCTATGCGTTCACTGCTTTGTCTGTTTACCGTCTGGCTGCTGACGGCCTGCACCGGCCTCGCCGACGGCATCCGCCCCGTCACCGGCTTCCAGCTCGACCGCTATCTCGGCACCTGGTACGAGATTGCCCGCCTCGACCACGGTTTCGAACGCGGGCTGGAGCAGGTGAGTGCCACCTACAGCCTGCGGGACGATGGCGGCGTCAAGGTGCTCAACCGCGGCAAGCAGAGCGATGGCAGCTGGCGCGAAGCCGAAGGCAAGGCCTACTTCGTCGGCAGCCCTGACGAGGCGCGGCTCAAGGTGAGCTTCTTCGGCCCCTTCTACGGCGGCTACAACGTCATCGATCTCGATCCCGATTACCAGCTCTCGCTGGTGGCCAGCTACAACCACGACTACCTCTGGATCCTCGCCCGCTCACCCAACCCGCCCAAGGCGAAGGTGGATGCGCTGGTCGCCAAGGCGAAATCGCTGGGCTTTGCCACCGACCAGCTTATCTGGGTCAAACAGAGTCATTGACCCCTGCCACCGGTGGCGAAACGCCTTCGCCACCGGCTTGCTTTTCCTTTCCAGTGAATACCCCGCCCCCACCTTCACCGCCATAAAAATACCGCTGGTTGGTTGTTGCCAATATATTGCGAAGCTGCATCAGGCCCTGCCAATAACGCAACAAATAATAGCCATATTGTCAGTTCTGCCTTGCCACACAGGCACCGACAATCATTGCCACAGTTGATTAAGGTGAAACGAAATAGCGTCAAAATAACGGGATTCACCGTTGACCAGAGAGCAATAAACAAACAGCAAAACGTAATTAAAAACCAAACGAATCCCACCAAAGTGATTATTTGTTGCCATCCCCGGAGTCTGGTGATAAACAACTCGGCTACCAAAAATTACACATAAATATTCACTTTAACGAGGTGGCTAATTGGAATGGATTAAACTGAGCGGCATTCTTATTATTTTGTTGGGTTTTTATTTCAAACTCGACACCCTGGCTGTCGTACTGGTGGCCGCCGTCACCACCGCGCTGGTCTCCGGTCTCTCCATGACCGATTGCCTCTCCCTGCTGGGGGAAGCCTTCGTCTCCAACCGCATGGTGACGCTGTTTCTGCTGACCCTGCCGATGATCGGCATCTGTGAACGCTACGGCCTCAAACAGCAGGCAGTCACCCTGATCGAGCGGATCAAGAAGCTCACCCCGGGCAAGTTCATGACCCTCTATATGTTTATCCGCGAACTGGCCGGTCTCTTCTCGGTGCGGGTTCAGGGTCACACCCAATTTATTCGTCCGCTGGTCAACCCAATGACTCAGGCCGCCGCCACCAAGGTGCACGGCAAATTAAGCGAAGAGGACGAGGAATATATCAAGGCACGGGTTTCCGCCACCGAAAACTACGGCAACTTCTTTGCCCAGAATACCTTCGTCGCCTCCGCCGGGGTATTGCTGATCGTCGGTACATTTGAATCTCTTGGATATAGCGTCTCTGCCGTCGATATTGCCAAGGCATCCATGCCAATCGCCATTATCGCCCTGCTGATGGTGGCTATTTCCAATATGTGGTTTGACCGTCAGATGGCCAAGACATATACCGTGAGCAGCAACAAGGAGGAGCAACAATAATGGCGACCCTCATCCCCAACATGCTCGAATTCTTTTATGTGCTGATCGGCGTCATCCTGTTCGGCAGCGCCTGGCGCGTCCTGCGTGACCCCAGCCACCCGGCCAAAATCGGTACCGCCCTGTTCTGGACCATCCTGGGTGTGCTGTTCGCCTTCGGCAGCTATATCCCCAATGTCATCAATGGCGTGCTGATCCTCGCCATGGGGGTCATCACCCTGCTCAAGCAGGTGAAGATCGGCAAGCTGGAGCAGGCGAGCGAGGAGGAGTCCCTGCGCCACGCCAACCGCATCGGCAACCGGATCTTCCTCCCCTGCATCCTGCTGGCCGTGCTGGCGGTGGTGATCGCCCAGTTCACCCCCCTTGGCGGTCAGGTCGGTATCGGTCTGGCGGCGGTCATCGCCTTCGTCATCACGGTACTGCTGACCCGTGCCACCCCCGCTACCGTAGTGGGTGACTCGGATCGGATGATCCAGCAGGTCGGCATCACCGGTATTCTGCCGCAACTGCTGGCCGCCCTCGGGGTGATCTTCAACAAGTCCGGCGTCGGCGATGTCATCTCCCACGGCATCTCTACCGTGGTGCCGGTCGGCAGCCCCTTCGTCGGGGTGGTTGCCTACTGCCTCGGCATGATGGTCTTCACCATGATCATGGGCAACGCCTACGCCGCCTTCACCGTCATCACCGCCGGTATCGGCATCCCCTTCGTCATCGCCCAGGGCGGTGACCCGGTGGTGGCCGGTGCGCTGGCGATGACCGCCGGCTTCTGCGGCACCCTGATGACCCCCATGGCCGCCAACTTCAACGCCCTGCCCGCCGCCCTGCTGGAGATGAAGGATCTCAACAAGGTGATCAAGGTGCAGGTGCCGATGGCGCTGACGCTGGTGCTGATCCATATCGCACTCATGTATTTCTGGGCATTCTGACCATTCGGGAGAAGATGATGAAAGTACTGATTACCGGTTTTGACCCCTTCGGCGGCGAGCCCATCAACCCGGCATGGGAGGCGGTCAAGCGCCTGCCAGAGACCATTCTGGACGCCACCGTGATCAAGGCGCAGATCCCCACCGTCTTTGGCAAGTCAGCCACCCTGCTGGCGGAGCTGATGCGCCAGCACCAGCCTGACGTGGTGATCAACGTCGGTCAGGCGGGTGGCCGCTTCGCCATTACCCCGGAGCGGGTCGCCATCAACGTCGACGATGCCCGCATCCCCGACAACGAGCAGCAGCAGCCCATCGACGAAGTGATTCAGGCCGATGGCGCACCGGCCTACTTCTCCCGTCTGCCCCTCAAGGGAATGGTGCAGCGCATCAAGGAGAACGGCATTCCGGCGGCGGTTTCCAACACCGCCGGCACCTTCGTCTGCAACCACATCATGTACCAGCTGCACTACCTGATCGAGAAAGAGTTCCCGGCGGTGCGCGGCGGCTTTATCCACGTTCCCTACATCACCGAGCAGGTAGCGGACAAGGTTAACCAGCCCTGCCTCGCCATGAGCGAGATTACCCGCGCTCTGGCACTGGCCATCGAGGCGGTGGTGCTGCAGCAGGATGGCGATATCAAGGTCGTGGGCGGCGAGATCTCATGAGCCTTTGCCAGCCACGCCCGCTGTTCGTCTACGGCAGCCTGATGGACGGGCTGTTCAACTACCGCCGCTATCTGGCTCACCATGTGAGCCAGACGCCGCTGCGCGCCCGGGTGCGCGGCGCCCTCTATCACCTGCAGCACAAGGGTTACCCCGCCCTGCTGCAGGGGGATGACTGGGTCTATGGCGAGCTGTTTGTGCTGGACGACTTCCCTGCCGCCATCGCGGCCCTCGACGAGATGGAGAACTTCCACGGCGAGGATGATCCTCAGAGCGAATATCTGCGCCAGCTCATCGAGGTGGAGATCTTCGACCCGGCGCAGGGGCGTTATGTCGGCCAGCAGCAGGCCTACCACTACCGCTACGTGGTGCAGCACGATCCCAAGTGGCAGCAGGGCAAGCACTACCTGCCCGACGGCAACTGGCGTGCCTTCCATCTGGCGCAGCTGGAGAGCGCCGCCTGACGGTCAGCGACAATAACAAAGGGCAGCCCGCGGGCTGCCCTTTTTCATGGAGGATGGCCTGAGGATCAGAGCCGGAAACGGCCGATCTCCTGCTCCAGACGCTCGGTCAGCGCCTTCAGCTCGGCCGCCTGCGCCGCCTCCTGATTGGCCTGCTCGGCCAGCTCTTGCGAGACATGGCGGATATTCTCGGTGTTGCGGCTGATCTCGCTGGTCACCGAGGTCTGCTCTTCGGCCGCCGCCGCGATCTGGGTCGCCATGTCGCTGATGGAGCCGATCGCCTCGTTGATCCGCGCCAGACTCTGGTTGGCGGACTCCGCATCCTCGACGCTGGTGCCCGCCAGCTGGCGACTGGTCTCCATGCCGCCCACGGCGCGGCGGGTGGTCTGCTGCAAGGTCTCGATCATCTGCTGGATCTCGTCGGTGGAGTCGTGGGTGCGGCGCGACAGCACCCGCACCTCATCCGCCACCACCGCGAAGCCGCGCCCCTGCTCACCGGCCCGCGCCGCCTCGATGGCCGCGTTGAGTGCCAGCAGGTTGGTCTGCTCGGCAATGCCGCTGATGGTGGCCAGAATGCCGCTGATCTTCTGGGCGTGGGCATCCAGCTCGTTGATGATCTGGCTGGCATCAGCCACCTCGTCCGCCAGCCCGGTGATGCTGCGCTGGCTCTGACCGACCTGCGATTGGCCGGCGACAGCCAGCTTGACCGCCTCGCCGGAGGTGGTAGCGGCAAACTCGGCGTTGCCGGCGATCTCCTGGGTGGCGGAGGCCATCTCGGTCACCGCGGTCGCTACCATCACGATCTCGTCCTGCTGCTGACGCACCCGCTGGCTGCGGGAGTGGGCGCCGGCTGCCTGAGCACGGGACTGGGCCGCCAGCTCGACGGTGACGTCGCGCAGCCGGCTGACAATGCCGTGCAGCCGCGCCACGAACTGGTTGAAGTTGCGCGCCAGCTGACCTACCTCATCCTGACTGCGGGTGTCGATATGGACGGTGAGATCCCCCTCGCCGTGAGCGATGTCGTGCAGCGCACCGGCCACCCGGCCCAGATCGGCAAACAGATACTTGAACATGGCGGTGAGCAGGGCGCTGAACACCAGCATCAGCGCAAGCGTCAGCCCCACCAGCTGCCACAGCAGGGAGGCGAGCGGCGCCTCCAGCACGTCGCGATACATCACCATGGCCAGCAGCCAGTCGGTGCCCGGCACCGGCTGTACCGCCAGCAGCACGTCGCGCCCGTCGAGGGTAGCGGCATGCAGCTCGTTGTTCTCGCGGCCCCACTGCTGGAAGGTGGCCGCCGACAGATCGGGAGAGAGCTCGCCAATCTGCTTGAGCGCCAGCTCCTTGTTGGGGTGACCGACGATGAGGCCGCTGCTGTCGAGCAGCATGGCGTACCCCTCGCCCTGCACCTGCATCGCCAGCACCTCGTCGATCAGCTTGTCGAGCGCCAGATTGGCCCCCACGGCGCCTACCAGCTCGCCCTGATGGCGCACCGGCTCGGAGAGAGTGACCACCAGCTTCTGCATGGTGACGCTGACATAGGGGGCGGTGACGATCAGCTGTCCCGCCTTCACCGCATCCTGATACCAGGGGCGTTCGCGCGGGTCATAGTTGCCGGTGTTGAGGGAAGGATCCTGGCGGGTCATCACCCCCTGAGTCGAACCAAAGTAGGTGAGGCCGAAGCCGCCCGAGGTATAGGCCTGCTTCAGGTGCGGCACCAGCTCGGCCTGCGGGTTGTCGGCGATCAGGTTCACCAGCGCGTGCACCGTGTTCTTGCGATCCGCCATCCAGTCGCCGATGGCGACCGAGTAGGCGTGACCATAGTTGACCGCCTCGCTCTGGATGGCGCTCATGGTGCGGGATTTGAGGGTGTGAAAGGCAACGATGCCGAGCAGTGATGCCATCAGCAGCACCACCCCCAGACTGGTTGCCAGCAGCTTGCCGCGCAAAGAGAGGGTCATGACGACAGATCCTTGTTGTTGTGACGAAGCAGGGAAAGACCCTGATGTAATAGAGGCTATCGGCCACTCTCTGAACAGACTTTAGTGAATCTGTATATTTTTACATCTATCAACAACAGAAGCCGCTATCCGTGTGAGCAAGATCGCTATTCCATGCTGCTGACCATCACAACAACAAAGCAGCAGGCCGCCCGAAGGCGGCCTGTCACTTACCCCTGATATGCACCGGTGGAGTAGGTCAGCTCATAGCTGTGGCTGTAGATCTCGATGATGTTGCCGAAGGGATCTTCCATGTAGACCATGCGGTAGGGCTTCTCGCCCGGGTAGTACTCGCGCACCGGCATCCGCTGCTTGCCACCCGCCGCGACGATGCGCGCCGCCAGCCCCTCGACATCCGGATCCTGCACGCTGAAGTGGAACACCCCGGTCTTCCAGAATTCGAAGTTGTTTTCGCGCTGCTCGCTGTTGGGGAACTCGAACAGCTCGATGCCGATCTTGTCGCCGGTGGAGAGGTGAGCGATGCGGAAGGAGCCCCAACCCGGGCCAAACACGTCGTTGCACATCACGCCGATGGCGGAGTCATCCTCGCTGATGGTGGTCGCCGGCATGATGAGATACCAGCCCATCACCTTGGTATAGAACTCGACCGCCTTGTCGAGGTCAGTCACCGTGATGCCGATGTGGGAGAAGTTGCGCGGGTAAGTCATAAGTCACCTTGAAATTGTGTGTGGGAAACAGGTGACATGATAGGAAGAGGCGCCATAATGAAAAATAAGGTCAAACTAATGGAAGGCATAAATTAAATTTATGGTTAATCCACTCTGGCTCCACACCCTGGTGGTGGTGCATGAAACCGGCAGTTTTACCCGTGCCGCCGATCGACTGGATCTCACTCAGGCCGCCGTCAGTCAGCATATCTCGCGCCTCGAGGCCGAATTCGGCCCCCTGCTGCTGCGCAAACCCCGTCTGCTGGAGCTCACCCCGCGCGGGCTGGTGCTGCTCGACTTCGCCCGCCAGCAGGAGCAGGCCACCGAACAGCTGCGAGCCCGTCTCTCTGACGACGATCCTCACCGCGGCGCCATCACCCTCACCACCCCCGGCAGCATCGGCCTGCTGCTCTATCCCCTGCTGCTCGACCAGCAACAGGAGCACCCCGGACTCACCATCCAGCACCGCTTTGCCCCCACCCCCGACATAGTGCAAGCGGTACTGGCAGGGCGCAGCGATCTGGGACTGGTGGATCAACCACCGGAGCACCCCAGCATCGCCGCCGAGCCCTTCGCCCGCGAACCCCTCTGTCTGGTGGTACCCAACGACGGCGAGGAGCAGAGCTGGCAGCACCTCTGTCAGCTCGGCTTTATCGATCACCCGGATGGCCGCAGCATGGCTCAACGCCTGCTGGGACGGCGCTACCCCGGCCAGCGCTTTGACGAGATCCCGCTGCGCGGCTTTACCAACCAGATCGGCCTGATCCTGGAGCCGGTCGCCCGTGGCCTTGGCTTTACCGTGCTGCCCCGCTTCGCCGTCACCGCCTTTGCCCAACAGGAGAAGATCCGGGTGCTCCAGAGCCGGATCGAGGTGATCGACACCCTCTGGCTTATCTACCGCGCCGAGTGGCCGCTCCCCGCCCGCCACCTGCGGTTGGTGGAAACCCTCAAGACGCAGGTCGGCGCCAGCTGATGCACAAACAACAAGGCCGCCTCAAGGGCGGCCTTTTACTGTCCGGCGGCAGGGTTATTTGACCCGCGCCAGCGCCGTATTGATCCTGAGGTTGGTCGCCTCCAGCCCCGGCTGCTGGCCGTAGAAGTCGAACTCCAGCTCGACCCCGGGGCGGAACAGCAGGCAGTGGGTGGAGCCACCGAAGTGGAACATCCCGAGCTGCTCACCCTTCTCGATCCGCTGCCCCGGCTGCACCGTCACCTCGCAGCTCGACACTTCGGCCATCCCGACCGGCACCACGCACATCAGACCGATTTTGGGATTGTCCGCCTCGATAAAGATCAGGGCGCGGGTCGCCACCGCGGTGAGGAAGGGTTGCGACTGGTTGGGGGCGCTCGGGTCGGCGCCATCGAGGTTGCCAAAACCCTGATGGCGGTTGGCCAAGTAGTAGCTGCCGTTGACCACCTTGACCGAGCGCACTGTGCCGCTCACCGGGCTGTGCCAGCGGTGATAGCTGAGAGCGCTGAGGAAGGCCTGATAGATGGTGCCCCCCTCGAACTGGGCGGCGCGCGGGTCGAAGTCGAGCAGGTTGTCCAGCGAGTAGGGCTGCCCCTTGAGCCAGAAGGAGTCCTGCCGACGCACTCTTTTGGCCACCTGCAGCGGGGCCGATTCGCAGGCGTTGGCGATCACGTTGTCATCGTCGGGGGCAGCAACCGGCCGCACGCCGGGGCGAAAGCTGCGGGTGAAAAAGTCGTCCCAGCTGGCAAACCCTTCATATTCGGCACCCGGGGTGGAGTGGAAGATCCCCTCGAAGCTGTCCGGTGTGGGGTTGTCTCCGGCACCGAGCGCCCCCTGCGCCACCTTGACCATCTCCCGTTTCGCCACGTCCCCCAGCCAGGGGACGATCAGGGTCTGACGATCAAGCGGACTGACCGACTCGGTCAGCACATAGCGTGACGCCGGGCTTTGCAGGAAATTGGCCCAGTAGCCGAGGATCTTGCGCAGCTGCTGGTTCACCAGCTCGTTGGCAAAGAAGCCGTAACCGGCGGCCGTCGCCATGGGCCAGTTGAGCAGGGCATTGATGGGGAAGCCGATGAGCCCCGCAGGTTCGTGGCTCTGCACATCCTGATAGGCCTCCGGCGCCGTGGTCATGATGCCGTTGAGCAGCAGCAGAAACTCTTCGAAGCTGCGCACCTCGACCTGACCGAGCGGGGTTCTGTGCTTGTGCTGCCACGCCTCGTCAAACATCGCCTGCGCCTGCAGATGCAGCGCCGGCTCCTGCTCGACCAGCGCCTTCAGCTCGGCGATCGGTGCCACCAGCGGGCGGGGCTGACGGGTAACCGCCTGTCGCAGCCGCTGCACCCAGCGCTCCACATGCACCTGATCCCGGGGTACCCAGCCGCCGGCGTGGGTGTGATTGTGACGAGTCTCCACCGCTTTGTTCATCGATCTGTCTCCTTGGATTGAAGCGCCTCAGGCCAACCGGATGCAGTACAGACGCCGGGCAACAGGGCACCATCTGACAAGAAGCAAGGTGTAGCACAGGGGTAGAGAGGCCTCAATTGACAGATGTGGCAGAGGCAAACGGCAAGAAAGAGAGCTAGCGGGGAGAGTGGCAAACGCCAGAAAGCGAAAAGCCAGCTCGATGAGCTGGCTTTTCTTGAATTAAATGGCAGGGGCGGCAGGACTCGAACCCGCAACCATCGGTTTTGGAGACCGCTGTTCTACCAATTGGAACTACGCCCCTGCAACAAACGAGGCGTAGTATACAAAGCGGGTTTCAAAGGTAAAGGCTTTTTTCACACTTTTAATGCGATTGCACAAATCCCGAACAAGTCGCGCCGATTTGTGCAGCAACGAGGGGTAACTTGCTGTATTTCCAGACTCAGCGGGGTAGGAATGGGGCATAAATGGGGGTAGGGTGAAAGCAGGTACCGGGAGGCTGCTTATGCTCAATTACCGACTGCTACAACAACTTGCGCCCCTCAACTTCAGGGACGAACGCAAAACAGAGTCCCTGCCCGACTACCTGACCCGGGTCGCCCCGCTGGTGCCCTTCATCCCCGAAAATGTGCTTTCCCAGTGGATTTACCGTCATTGGCGCGGTTTTGAGTCCAACTGGAGCTTTATCGATCTCGCCAGCCACCAGTTCGCATGCGAAAGCTGGCCCACCGCACAGATTATCGAGCAGATAGACTCCCGCCATATGGAGGTAATCGAGCGCTGGGGCGAGATGCTGCGCAGCAATCGCTATGTCCGTCGCTCCTGGCTCGGCGAGAAGATGCTGAGCGAAGGGAGCTGGCCCGAGCCGGTGATCGTGCTGGCGCCGGAGGCGGGAGCCAGCTACCCGAATGGCCATCCCCTGCCCCACCCCTTCTGCCTGCTGGAGGGGCACCACAGACTCGGTTATCTGCGTGCCATGGCCCACGATGGCGAGCCGTTGCAAGCAGTGCATCAGGTGTGGGTTTGCCGTCCCGTTCGCGCCACTTAAACGTTTTTCAGGCCAAAACAGGCATGGAAAATAAAATTTTGACAATTAAAAATGCAGCCCTATAATCTGTCCGGTTTTGAACAAGGTCGGGACAGGAAGATGCCGTTTTTGATGAAAAAAACAGCTTTGCAAACGGGTGGAGCGCACCAGAGCGGCCCCGTTGTTTCCGGTTTCCGACCCGATGTTCCCCAGTTATTTTTAAAAAAAGCCCCTGTTTCCAGGGGCTTTTTTTTGTGCCCGAAAAACCTCCAATGATGTCAAAGGGAATGCAGACGATGACCAATCCACTCTACAAGAAACATGTCATCTCCATCACGGACCTGACCCGGTCTGAAATGGAACTGGTAGTCTCAACCGCACAACGGTTGAAGGCCGAGCCCGACACCCGCTTGCTGAAAGACAAGCTGGTTGCCAGCTGCTTCTTCGAAGCCTCCACCCGCACCCGCCTCTCCTTCGAGACCGCGGTGCAGCGCCTCGGCGGCAACATCATCGGCTTCGCCGACGGTGGCAACACCAGCGCCAAGAAGGGCGAGACCCTGGCTGACTCCATCAAGATCATCGGCTCCTACACCGATGCTGTGGTGATGCGTCATCCGAAAGAGGGGGCGGCCCGCCTCGCCTCCGAGTTCTCCCGCGTGCCGGTCATCAACGGCGGCGACGGCTCCAACCAGCATCCGACCCAGACCCTGCTCGACCTCTTCTCCATCCGCGAGACCCAGGGCAAGCTGGACGGCCTCAACGTCGCCTTCGTCGGTGACCTCAAGTACGGCCGCACCGTCCACTCGCTGGCGCAGGCTCTCAGCCTGTTCAACTGCCGCTTCTTCTTCATCTCCCCGGAAGCGCTGGCGATGCCGGATTACATCTGCGAAGAGCTGGAAGAGAAGGGCATTCAGTTCAGCATCCACGAGACCATGGAAGAGGTGATGCCGGAGCTGGACATCCTCTACATGACCCGCGTCCAGAAAGAGCGCTTCGACGAGACCGAGTACAAGCACATGGCCGCCAAGTTCATCCTGGAGCTGGCAACTCTGGAAGGGGCCAAGCCCACCATGAAGATCCTGCATCCCCTGCCCCGCGTCGACGAGATCGATGTGGCGGTCGACAAGACCCCTCACGCCTACTACTTCCAGCAGGCGGAGAACGGGGTCTATGCACGCCAGGCACTGCTGGCACTGGTACTGAACGAAACTGTCTAAGGGAAAGGGGAACAACATGTCTGACAAGAACCAACTGCAAGTCGAAGCCATCCGTCACGGCTCCGTCATCGACCACATCCCCGCCGGCCAAGGCATCAAGATCCTCAAGCTGTTCCAGCTGGTGGAGACCCAGGAGCGGATCACCGTCGGCTTCAACCTGAAATCCGGCGCGCTCGGCAAAAAAGATCTCATCAAGATCGAGAACACCCGCCTGACCGAGCAGCAGGCCAACCAGCTGGCGCTGTTCGCCCCGAAAGCGACCGTCAACATCATCGAAGACTTCAATGTGGTGAAGAAGCATCAGCTGGAGTTGCCGGAGTTCATCGCCGGGGTGTTCCACTGCCCCAACTCCAACTGCATCTCCCACAACGAACCGGTTGAGAGCTACTTCCGGGTACGCGAGATGAAAGGCGCGGTGCGGATGAAGTGCAAATACTGCGAGAAGTCCTTCACTCAGGACATCGTCAGCGAACGCTACTGATATCCAGACTCAAAAGATATTCATGTGGGCCCCAAGGGGCCCATTTTTGAACCCTGTCACATCACCAAATTCCCAGTCGGCTATAATTTGCCATCCAATATGGTAAGGCCCGCTCATTCTCTGCCAATCACACGATTGCCCCGATTTTCTGCTAACAAGCAGCAAATTTGGCAGATATCGAGCGATCATCCCCGATCATCGTCAAAGGAAGTCGCCGTGGTCAAAACCCTCAGCCGTCCCGTTGCCCAAGAGCCCGATCTGGCCCAGCTGGATGCCTGTCGCCAGATCATCGGCCAGCACTGCTACAGCACTCAGGAAGAGATCCGCCGCGAGCTGTCGGAGCGGGGCTTTGCCGACATCAGCCAGTCCACCATCTCTCGCCTGCT
Organism: Aeromonas sp. L_1B5_3; assembly: GCF_963866575.1. NCBI lineage: Bacteria > Pseudomonadati > Pseudomonadota > Gammaproteobacteria > Aeromonadales > Aeromonadaceae > Aeromonas > Aeromonas sp. L_1B5_3. Next base: position 63,880 of record NZ_CAWMDN010000113.1, on the reverse strand, counting down.
GCGCCGTCTCGGCGTCGCCAAAGCGCAGAATGCCAACGGCAAGAAGGTCTACACCCTGGTCGACGAGCAGCTGGAGCCCGCCGGCAGCACCCGCTCCATCCACGACATGGTGCGCGAAGTGGTGCACAACCAGCAGATGGTGCTGATCCACACCACTCCCGGCGCCGCCACCGTGGTGGCCCGCCTGCTCGATCGCAACGCCAATCCCGAGATCATGGGCGCTGTGGCCGGCAACGACGTGGTGCTGGTCGCGCCGCGCCATATCAGCCGTACCCGTCAGGCCCACGCCGCCGTGGTGCGTACGCTGGAGCAGGCGCGCTAGCTACTGCCACACATAGAACAAGCAAAAGGCGACCTCAGGGTCGCCTTTTTGTTGGCCGCTACTTTGTGTCCATCACTACTTGCGCCCATAAAAAACGGGAGCCAGCGGCTCCCGTTTTCAGCGTTATCTTGTCTCTGGATTAGAGCATGGCACCCAGGCTCAGGCAGGCCACGATCAGCACGGTCAGGATACCGAGCAGCGGAGCCACCCACTTCAGGTAGCGCACATAAGGCACCTTGGCGATGGCCAGACCGCCCATTACCACGGCGGAGGTCGGGGTCACCAGATTCACCAGACCGGAGGCAGACTGGTAAGCAGTCACTACCAGCTCGCGGCCTACGTTGGCGAAGTCGGCCAGCGGCGCCATGATCGGCATGGTCAGCACAGCCAGACCGGAGGAGGACGGCACCAGGAAGGAGAGCACCACTTCCAGCAGGAACATCACGTTGATGAACACCACGGTGGAGAGGCCGGTCACGATCCCTTCTGCGCTGTGCAGGATGGTGTGGGTGATCATGCCGTTGTCCATTACCACCACGATACCGCGGGCGATACCGATGATCAGGGCCACACCCAGCAGGTCGCGAGCACCGTCGATGAAGTTGGAGGTCAGCTCCTCCTCGCTCATCCGGGAGATGAGACCGACGATGATGGCGGCAGCCAGGAAGACGCCGGAGATCTGCGCCATCCACCAGCCCAGCACGGCCACACCGTAGATCATCACGGCGAAGGCTGCAACGAAGATACCCAGCACGATTTTACGGGTCAGGGTGAACTCCAGCATCTGGTCGCTCTTGTTGCCGAGGAAATGGGCACGGTTTTCATCCCACTTGTCAGCCACCAGGGATTTGCTCGGGTCGTTGCGCACCATCTTGGCGTAACGCATGACGTAGGCAACGCAGATCAGCCAGCCAGCCACCAGCATGGCGACGCGCAACCAGATACCGTCGGTGAAGGAGATACCGGCCGCGTTGGCAGCGATAACGGTCGCAAACGGGTTGATTGTGGAACCAAGAGTACCGATACCGGCACCCAGCAGCACGGTTGCAGCAGCCACTACCGGGTCGAAGCGGGCGGCCATCATCACCGGCACCAGCAGGGTGTAGAAGGGCAGCGACTCTTCGGCCATGCCGTAGATGGTGCCGCCTGCGGCGAACAGTGCCATCAGGATCGGGATCATCCACTCTTCACGGCCACGCAGACGATCGGTCACACGTTCGATACCGGCATCGATGGCACCGGTCTTGGTCACAATGCCAAGAAAACCACCGATGATCAGGATAAACAGGGAGACGTCGATGGCGCCTGCCTGATAAGTGTCATGGTTGTAGAGACCATCGATCGGCGCCAGCAGCACGTCGACGATCCCCTGGGGATTGCCCTCTACCAGCTTGTAGGTACCCGCCACCGGCACTTCTTTGCCGAGGGCTTCGTTCATGGTCATCTCATATTTGCCGGCCGGCACTATCCAGCTCAGGGCGGCCACCAGGGCGATCAGCACAAACAGTATCGTGTAGGCTGACGGGAACTTGAATTTGGTCATGGTCCAGCTTCCTTCTGTGGGTGTGGTATCCATGCAGGCTGCGGGTTGTAGGGTTAGAGGTATTATGCCGCTGTCACATGGTCGAAAAGCCGGGGGTCACCCCCCGGCACCACTACTGCGACCTTAGTCGCCCAGCGTAGCAACCATCACTGCCTTGATGGTGTGCATCCGGTTTTCGGCCTCGTCGAACACGATGCTGTGCTCGGATTCGAACACGTCCTCGGTCACTTCCAGACCTTTCATGCCATATTTGTCAGCCACTTCCTTGCCCATGGTGGTCTCATCGTTGTGGAACGCCGGCAGGCAGTGCATGAACTTCACATCCGGGTTCTTGGTGGCGTTGATGACATCCATGTTGACCTGATACGGAGTCATCAGTTTGACGCGCTGATCCCAGGCTTCTTTCGCTTCACCCATGGATACCCAGACGTCGGTGTAGAGGAAGTCGGTGCCCAGCACACCCTCTTTGACATCTTCGGTCAGGGTGATGCGTGCGCCGGTCTCTTCGGCGATCAGGCGGCACTTGGCAACCAGCTCCTCTTCCGGCCAGAAGGCTTTCGGCGCGACCAGACGGATATCCATACCCATTTTGGCTGCGCCGACCATCAGGGAGTTACCCATGTTGTTGCGGGCATCACCCAGGTAGGCGAACTTGATTTGATCCAGACGCTTGCCCTTGCCGTGCTCCAGCATGGTCATGAAGTCAGCCAGGATCTGGGTCGGGTGGAATTCGTTGGTCAGGCCGTTCCAGACCGGTACACCGGCGTAGGCACCCAGCTCTTCCACGATCTCCTGACCGTAGCCACGGTATTCGATACCGTCATACATGCGACCCAGTACCCGGGCGGTGTCCTTCATGGACTCCTTGTGACCGATCTGGGAACCGCTTGGGCCAAGGTAGGAGACTTGTGCGCCCTGGTCGAAGGCCGCCACTTCAAACGCACAGCGGGTGCGGGTGGAGGTCTTCTCGAAAATCAGGGCAATGTTCTTGCCGACCAGATGCTTGCGCTCGTAGCCACCGTATTTGGCTTTCTTCAGGTCGATGGCCAGATCGATCATGTATTGGATTTCGCGCGGGGTGAAGTCCAGCAGTTTCAGGAAGTTACGGTTACGCAGATTAAAAGCCATGATGAGTTCTCTCTATATTTGTTCAGACCAATTTAGGCAGTAGTGTTGACTACGCATTCTTCAGTACAGATTTGTGCAGACCCCGGAGGGCCGAGTTTCAATTACGCATTCACGGTACGGGTGGCGACGATATTGGTACCGGCTTCACCCTTGAGGATGGCGAGGCCATCTTCCAGAGAGCCGATGCCGACCATGCCGCCGGTCGCTTTGACAAATTCACAGGAGGCTTCGACTTTCGGTCCCATGGAACCTGCGTCGAACTTGACCCCGGCCAGCTCGTCCGGGCTGGTCACCCGCAGCGGACGCTGGGTCGGTTTGCCCCAATCCAGGTAGACGGCATCGGCATCGGTCAGGATCAGCAGGGCGTCGGCCTTGATCTGCTTGGCCAGATAGGCGGCAGACATGTCCTTGTCGATGACGGCTTCGATACCGGTCAGGCTCTGGCCATCCCAGGTCACCGGGATACCACCACCACCGGTACAGATGATGAGGTGGCCCTGGGCAATCAGGGTTTCGATGGCGTCGCCTTCTACGATGCGCTGGGGCAGCGGGGACGGCACTACGCGGCGGAAGAACTTGCCGTCAGCCTTGACCACCCAGTGCTTCTCTTCTGCCAGGGTGCGGGCTTCAGCCTCTTCGTAGACGGGGCCGATAAATTTGGTCGGGTTGGCGAATGCCGGATCCTTGGGGTCGACCTGCACCTGAGTCAGCAGCGCGGTGACGTTGCGGCTCGGCATCAGGTTTTTCAGCTCCTGGATCAGCATGTAGCCGATCATGCCCTGGGACTCGGCACCCAGCACATCCAGCGGATAGGGGGATACCTTGGTGTAGGCGCTGTTTTGCAGGGCCAGCAGGCCGACTTGCGGGCCGTTGCCATGCACCAGCACCACGTTGTACTCCTGAGCGATCAGGGCGATGGTCTTGGCGGCAGTTGCGATGTTCTTGCGCTGGATATCCGCTTCCAGTGGCTCACCACGACGGAGCAGTGCATTGCCACCCAGAGCGACGACGACAGTTGGTTTTTTCATAGTGGTTAATCTCGAGTTTGGTTCTGTGTGGCGCCAGCTTCTGCCGGCGCCACGCCGTCTCATCAGATGCTGTCGCGTTCCATCGGGCAGCTCATGCAGCGGGCGCCGCCGCGGCCACGGCCCAGTTCATCACCCGGAATGGAGAGAACTGTGATACCGGCTTTGTCATACTTCTCGTTGGTGTAGGTATTGCGCTCGTAACCCACCACCACGCCGGGACGCACGGTCAACACGTTGTTGGCGTCGTTCCACTGCTCGCGTTCGGCTTCGAAGCTGTCACCGCCAGTGGTGATGATCTTCAGCTGATCCACGCCCAGTGCTTTCTCGATAGCGGTGACGAAGTAACCCTCTTCCTTGATGTTCATGCCGGTGGCGCCGCCCGGAGTCAGGCTCCAGCACTGCACATCCTTGCGGATCACTTCCGGATAGACGGAGAAGGTATCGACATCCATATGGGTCATGACGGTATCCAGGTGCATGCAGCTGCGGTGTTTCGGCAATTCCATGGCGATGACCTGTTTGGCCTGACCGTGTTTGAACAGGCTGCGAGCCAGGTGCTCGACACCTTGCGGGGTGGTGCGCTCGGACATGCCGATCAGCACGGCGCCGCGGCCGATAACCAGTACGTCGCCACCCTCGATGGTGGAGTTGTCGTAGTCACGCTCCTCGTCACCGAAGTACTTGATGAAGTCCTGACCGGCAAACATCGGGTGCCAGCGGTAGATGGCCTTCACATGGTTGGTCTCGCGGCGACGAGCCGGCTTGGCCATCGGGTTGATGGAAACGCCGCCGTAAACCCAGCAGGAGGTGTCGCGGGTAAAGAGGTGGTTGGGCAGCGGCTCGATGATGAAATCGGTCGGTGCGTGCATGCCTACTACCATGTTGACGCCACTGTAGGGCATCTCGGAGTAGGTCAGGCCGCCGGAGAGAATGCGGGCCAGCTCGCGGTGCGGCATGTCAGCCAGGAAGCAGCGCACATCGTTGGCAAAAGAAGAACCGAGGCGATAGTCGGAGACCTGATGTTGCAGCAGCCAGGTTTTGGCTTCCGGCACATCCAGAGTCTCGGCCAGCAGATTGGTCAGCAGGAAAACTTCGACATTCTGATCGCGCAGTACCTGAGCGAATTTGTCGTGCTCCTGACCGGCGCGTTCAACAGACAGGACGTCATCAAACAGCAGATCCTGGCAGTTGGAAGGAGTCAGACGCTTCAGACTGAGGTTGGGGCGGTGCAACATGACACGGCGCAATTGGCCAACTTCAGAACCTACATAAAATTTGCTCATGATTATATTCCGTCTAGCAGTGGTCCCTGCGAGTGATTGAATAGATTCCTTCTATTCATGCTCGTGGCTAAGGCGGGATATTCTTTATGTAGGGTACTCGGCTTGTGTTCTATCCTGCCCTTGCCTTTCGAGAGCGAGGTTAGACCTGCCAATCACTGCAAACTTAGAGATTGATCACATTCACTCGGAACTGAATAAATTCATGAAAAGATCTTTGATAGGGGTAACAAATCCCACATTCTCTTATTCACCAAGCCCGCATACATACTTAAAAAAAGCCCTTTATATTTCATATTGAAAGCCATTTCATTCATGACACCACTCTCAAAATGGATAGAAACAAAAAGAAAATACAATTAAATTCAATCGGTTAGGTTAAATTAAAAATATTCCATGAATTTACCATGCACTAATATGAATAATGTCACCCTCTCATCCCCCCTAACCAATAAATAAAAAGTCACCCATCCTTCTCACTCTGCATAATTCTTTTCTTGTCCCAGATCATGGCATTCACGCCAGCTTGGTCGCACAGCGGCTCATATCATTACCGCCCAGCTATCGGTTGCTCATTAATATGCACAAAGTCAGCATCTTGGCCGCCAGAGATTCAGTACCTGCCATCAGGTTTCTTTTGAGAGTTTTTTCATTGGCTGAATTTATTCGCTCTTCCTTGCGCTGGGTCGAACCTCGGCTTAACTCAAAAAGTGATCCAGATCACGTATGAATGGTGTTACCAAGGAGTTGTTATGAAAATGAAGTCCATGCTGCTGTTCGCAACCCTGTTGCTGCCTCTCGTACCCAGCCTCACGCAGGCAGAAGGAGCCCCGGCCGTGCCCATGGTGGTATGCCATGTCGACAAGGCCCCCCAGACGCTGGTACCCGACTATGTGTGCCGCTCCAGCGGCGGTAGTCAGCACTACTGATAGATTGGGCGGGAGGCAAAGCACCTCCTGCCTTGTTATGAGAGCAGCCCCTCCTATACTGAAAACAGCGGTTTTCTCATGGATAGGGGAACGTCATGATCTTGTTGGTTGGCGGAGAAAAAGGAGGGAGTGGCAAGAGCTGCCTGGCGCAAAATCTGGCGGTCTACCTCAGATCCCAGTTTCAGGGGGAAGTTTTGCTGGTCGACTGCGATCCCCAGCGCACCACCTCCGACTGGATTCAGGAGCGCAATGACAATCCGGAACTGCCACAAATCAACTGCGTCCAACTCTACGGCAATATCCGCAACGACCTGCTCAGTCTGAAAAACCGCTACGACTACGTCATCGTCGACTGTGGCGGACAAGACAACCGGGCGCTGCGTTCTACCATGGCAGTCGCCACCCACGCTCTTATACCGCTGCGCCCCAAACGCCGGGATCTCAAGACCCTACCCCATATGGAAGATCTCATCACCACCTGCAAGATGGTCAACCCGGCCCTCAATGCGGCTGTAGTGCTGACCCAGTGCCCTTCCCTGCCCAATCAGGTGAAACGGATTCTTGAAGCGAAAGAGGTTTGCTCCTCCTTTGGGGTAGATGTGCTTAATGCCATCACCTATGGACGCAACGTCTACGACGACAGCGAGGAGAAGGGGTTGTCGGTGATGGAGATCGAGCCGGATGGCAAATCCGCCGAAGAGATCCGAGCCATTGCCAAAGAGTTCCTGCAAGTGGGGGTGTGAGATGGGTCTGGCCGATCTGAAGAAGAAGCACCAGCTTCATCACCAGAAGAACTTTACCGTCGACGAGTTTATCGAAGATGCGGAGTTCTACGCCAAAGGCAAGCCCAAGGTGGTCAGTCTGGAGCTGAGCCTGCACCGGAACGAAGCACTGACGGCACTGGCATTCATCGAGAGCGGTGAACACCTCAAGCCCAGTTACAAGAAGGCGACCTTCTCCATGAGTACCGTCGCCATCGATGAGTTGGGCAATCTGACCCAGCAGGACGGCATGAACAAATCTCTGCTACTGCGCCTCTTTACTCACTACTTCTCATCGCTCAGCCCTGAAGAGCGGCAGACCATATACGAACGGCTCAATCAGCGCTCCTGACACCGCCTTTTCTTGCTCAAATTCCCCTTTTCCTGCTGGTGAAAGACATCACCATCAGGACGACATATTGGTTTCCAAAGCAACCATAACGCCTCGTAAGAGATCAGCCATTAAGGATGTGAGCAATACGCTCGAAATGTTCTCGAAATAATCGGAAGATAACGTCTTAAAAACAGCAGCAGAATCCAATAACACAATGTTTTATATCAAATAAATCGAAAGAGATTGCTTTCGTTAACCATCAACACAAAAACGTTTTCCATCTTGCCATTGTCGCCTCCCAGAAAATCCTTATAGTTACTCATGCACGGACGCAATGAAGTCGGTCAGGAGGACTGGCTGCCAGGGTTGGGCAAATGGACTAGTCACAGGATGTGGCAAAGGACACCTCCCAGGACGGAGAAAGTGCGGCGGGAAAGGATGACTCGTCAGGCCAAGATGGCTAAAGGACACCCCAAAGGATTGGGAAGGGGAAACCTAAAGGAAGAGGTAAACAGTCAGGGATTGCAGGGAGCAACTTCGTTCAAGGATCTGAGCGATACGACTACCGGGGGCGACGCAAGTCGCCCCCATCTTTTTGTCTGCGTTTCACCGGGCAATTGCTTGCCCCACTCGCAGCGCTTTCTTGCCAAGACCTTCCAGCGTCACTGGCTCAAGCAAAAGACATGCATATGAAAGGGGCGCCACTGATGGCGCCCTTTTCTGTTTTCTGGCCGGCAAGCAAAACTTATATCACGCGAGAGAACTGCTGCTGGCGAGCCTTGTTGCGCAGGTAGACGTCGAAGCACATGCAGATGTTACGGATCAACAGCTGCCCAGTGGAAGATACCTCAAGCCCCGTATCCGTCATACGCACCAGCCCATCGCCGATAAAGGTCTGTAGCAGCTTGAGATCCTCGGCGAAGTACTCTTTGAACTCCAAGCCAAATGTCTGCTCAATGGTGGTGAAGTTCAAACGAAAATCGCAGATAAGGCGCTTGATCACTTCACGGCGGATCAGGTCATCCTGATTGAGCGAGCACCCTTTCCATTGTGCCTGCCCCAACTCCTCAACCTGAGCGTAATAGGTTTTGAGCTCTTTCTGATTCTGCGAGTAGGCATCGCCGATCATGCTGATGGAGGAGACGCCCAGCCCAAGCAGATCGCAATCCCCCTGGGTGGTATAGCCCTGGAAGTTGCGATGCAGCTTGCCTTCGCGTTGTGCCACGGCCAGCTCATCATCCGGCTTGGCGAAGTGATCCATGCCGATGAACTGATAACCGCGGCCGGTAAGGAACGCGATAGTCCCCTGCAACATGGCCAACTTCTCCTGCGGAGCAGGCATATCCTCTTCCTTCAGCTTGCGCTGCGCAGCAAAGCGACTGGGCAGATGGGCATAGTTGAAGATGGATAGGCGCGCCGGATCCGTCTTGAGCACCTCTTCCAGCGTATGGTGGAAGCTCTCTTTGTTTTGATGCGGCAAACCGTAAATCAGGTCGAGATTGGTTGAGCGAAAGCCCAGCTTTCTGGCTCGTTCCAGCATGGCGCGAATGAAGTCGTTATCCTGCTCGCGATTTACGGCAACCTGCACATCCTTGTTGAAGTCCTGCACGCCCAGACTGATACGGTTAAACCCGACTTCTCGCAACACATCCAGCATGGACAGTTCGATCTCGCGCGGATCGACTTCAATACTGAATTCGCCCTCATCGGCAAAATGGAAGTGCTCGCGCAGCATGGCCATCAGACGCCGGGTCTGGCTTTCATTGAGATAGGTAGGAGTGCCACCACCCCAGTGCAGCTGGGTAACCAGCCGCTGTTTGAATAGTGGAGCCTGCGCCTTGATCTCCCGTTCGAGATAGTCGAGGTACTCGTCAGCCTTGTGCTGATGACGGGTAATGACCTTGTTGCAGCCACAGTAGTAACAAAGTTTGTGACAGAAGGGGATGTGAACGTAGAGAGAAAGATGGCGCTCGGGGTACTGCCCGGCAGCACGAACAAAATCCGGGTAACCGAAGTTCTCGTTGAACTCCAGTGCCGTGGGATAGGAGGTATATCTCGGGCCGCTGTAGTTATATTTTTCGATCAGGGCCTGATCCCACACAATCTGTCCTGCTTGCACGCTCGCTTCCTCTCTTTTTGTTATCAATGGCTTATCGGCTTAACTGAAAATCCTTCAGTTGTGCCACATCCTTGAGGATCTGGGCTTCCAGCTCGGCCTCATAACCGCTGCGCTCGAGATCCATCTTCATCACTTCATTGCGCTTGAGTGCACGCCGCGCCTCATGGGTCGGCATATCCTTCACCTTCTCGTATAACCCGTAGAGACCGGGAAATTCGCTGGCAAAAGGGCGCCCATCCTTGATCTGCAGAGCATCCAGCAGATTGGTCAGCCGAATGGCTCCTTCGGAGTAGTCGCACTGCCCCTCCTGCACCGCATGGGCAATGACCCGCACGCTCTCCAGGATTCGTTTATTGCGAGCTGCAATAACCTGCCACTGCATCGCCTGCTGGCGTCGGAGTCTGGCCAGCAGCATACCTGCATAAATGGCCAGCCCGGACAAAATCAGGCCGCCCAACAGGGCGGCCAGCATCCATCCACTCATCACTTCTTCTTCGGCTCAGGCTTGGTCTCGGGCTGATAATCGACCTGGGTAAAGCGATCCCACAACTCATCTTCAGAAGCTGGCTGGAACGACTCTTCATAGTCGCTCTCCTCGAAGGCGTCGTCGGTCTCTTCGTCATCGTCGTTGTCGATGATGCCAAGCTCATCCATCAGCTCCTGATAGCGGTCAACCCGCTGGTCAACCCAGGCCTGCTCAGCCGCTTCCAGGGTTGCACCGGCATCGAGACGATCCAGCAAATCATTGAGACGGTCATCGTTCTCGATGGATGCCAACTCCTGCTCCGGAGTCATCACCAGCTTCTTCTCTTTTACCGCCTTGGATACGGTGGACTTGGAGCCCTTCTCTTCAACAATCAGAGCGACCGGCTTGCGTGAACCGATACGCGGATCCTTGGCCTGTTTGCCGGCTGACTTGCCTTTCTGCTGCTCGACTTGCTGGCGAGAGCCCGCTTTCAAGCCCTTGCGCTTGGCCGCACGTTTCCGCTCACGACCTTCCTGAGCACTGGCTTCTGATTCTTTGCGCTTGCCAGCAGGCTTGCGATTGGGTTGTTTGGCAGACATGAATGGATAACTCCGAAAAATAACTGGAATGAGCCCGACCCCGGGATGATCTCACCCGGCGGGATGCAATTCTGGGGAACAGTGAAACCGGAACATCAGCAGGATCCCGCATCAATCCGGCCCGTCAGGGCCACTGAACACCGCAGGATCGGTATCCTCTGGGCATATTGCTGGTATTTTGACACAGAAAGGCTGATCGGGTTAATGACCCAATAAGAAAAAAGGCAGCCGAAGCTGCCTTGATATGTTTGTGTGAGGATCATCCTGAATGGCAAAACAGCCTGTTTTGTCCCGTCCATGACGACTTGTTGCCACATCATATCTTTATATGGTCATCCTGACCTTCTTGTGGTCGTTCCTGAATGTGCGTGTGCCTGTTTGACCCGTTCCGACCGCATCCTGCCATCGTGCCGGGGAGCCTGCATCCCGCAACTCCATCCCGCTCCGGAGATGGTCACCATCCTGATCTTTCAATCCCTTGCCAGTTCTTGCGAACCCATGGCATCCCGCCATGCCAAACATCCTGTGCTCACAGCATCCCACTGTGAAACCGCTATCCATTCCGTGGATAAATCCATTGAACTTAATGTATCAGCTCTATAAAGACACTCAATCTACCTGAATAGATCCCAATACCGCAGAAAACCGCAATAAAGCCATAACTCATTGATATATATCTTTTATTTTAAATTTTATACAAATCTATGAGCCTTGACCTGCCGCGGGAATGGAAGATCTCTTACATAACGAGAGGATTAAACCGAGAATGATGTGGAAACCATAAAAACAACGAGGAGCCCAAGCTCCCCGTTTCTCATCCATTGCAGGTAACGCAATCAGCTTAGTGCAGTCCGGCAACATACTTGGACAACACATCGATATCCTGATCAGTCAGCTTCTTGGCAACGTCGCGCATCATGCCATTCGGGTCGTTGTCCCGAGTACCGGCACGGAAACCGGTCAGCTGCGCTTTGATATAGGCAGGGTGCTGCCCGGAGAGACTGGGATATTTGGCCTGCTCAACCCCGGAACCTCGCGGCCCGTGGCAAGCAGTACAGGCTGGCAGGCCGCGACTCATGTCGCCACCCATATAAAGCGCCTTGCCTGCAGCAACAACGTCATCAGGAACGGCCACCGGAGTCACTTTCTGGCTGGAGAAGTAAGCCGCCAGGTCATCCATGTCCTGATCCGACAAAGGCAGAGCCATCGGCCCCATAACGGGCGCAACCCGACCAATTTGGCCAGAAGCGGCAGCCTTCAGTTCAACCAACTGCTTTTTGATATATGATGCGTGCTGACCAGCAATTTTGGGGTACATATCAATCAGGCTGTTTCCGTCCGGTCCATGACAAGCCGCACAAACTGCAGCCTTGGCCTGTCCCGCAGCGGCATCGCCTTTGGCTTGTGCCATCCCCGTTACGCCAACCATCAGAGCAAGAGTAATGACTAGGTTCTTCATGGCGTTCCAACTTTTAGTTATTAGGCTTCCAGATCCCATGCCGCTGAAGGCATGTTAAAATAAACGCGTTTAAGCGACGCCATTTTACACCTTTTTACAAAAAAGTAACTCTATAACCCTCTATCTCCATGGGGAATTTACGTTGGATACACAAACTCTCAATTTCAATAAGGTGCATTTTGTGACCAGCGCACCCGACATCCGCCACCTGCCAAATGATGGGGGTGTCGAGATCGCGTTTGCTGGCCGTTCCAACGCCGGTAAGTCATCTGCATTGAACACGTTAACCAAACACAAGAACCTGGCCCGAACCAGTAAAACCCCCGGCCGCACCCAGCTGATCAACCTGTTTGAGCTGGAACCGGGCAAACGTCTGGTCGACCTGCCGGGTTATGGTTATGCCCAGGTTCCACTGGAAATGAAGCTCAAGTGGCAAAAGTCACTGGCAGAGTACCTGCAACGTCGTGAGTCATTGAAAGGGCTGGTAATCCTGATGGATATCCGTCATCCGCTCAAAGATACCGACATGAACATGCTGGAGTGGAGCGCTCATCGCGAACTGCCGGTCATGCTGTTGCTGACCAAGGCCGACAAGCTGAGCCCTGGCCCGCGCAACAATCAGGTGATCAAGGTGCGCCAGGCCGTTGCCAACCTAGGATCCCAGATCCAGGTTGAAGCCTTCTCCTCCCTCAGTAATATCGGGGTAGAAAAACTGGCCCAGACCCTGACCAACTGGTATGTCACCGGAGCCGATGACTCTCACATCGCAGCGGATGAGCAAGAACCCGCCGGGGAGTGATCCACTCCTCGCTAGTCTCGCAATTGGCGGAGTCCCCCTCCGCTGATTGAAAGACTTTCAGATCCCTACAATCCTCACAACCCCGCCCACACATCAGATATCACTCTTGGCAAGAGCGAGTTAGTGGTTGAAATTCATATAGATAGACAATTAATTCTCGAGAATAATTAACTTTTCATGTTTTTGATATCGTTTTCATATCTGCCCCCACATCAGGGATGAAAATCACCAAAAACGACAAAAAATGAAATTTAATTACATCGCGAGCAGAGAAGGGATAAAAATGAGGCCGGACGACAGTTCTGCCATCCAGCCTTAAACAATAAGTTCAAAAAATTGGGAAGAAGCTGAATCTCGAGCACCAGACGACCGGTGTACCTCAAGAATCGACCCCATTTTAGCAAACGCATCGACAAATTAAAGCTTTTACTCTAAATGCTGCGCATAAAAAAACACCCCGACGAGAAACTCATCGGGGCCGCTATTCAGCCACATTCAATTACGTGAAATAAAAGGTCTGAAAGATAGAACATCTTACCTCTGTACCCTACGCAGACAACTGTACAGCAAAGCAGCAAAAAGTGAAAGTAATTTATGTAATTTAGTTTCACGAGTTTTTGCTTTATAAAAAATACTTTTATTTCAAATAGATAAAAAAATCCCCAGTACGAATACCGGGGAGTTATAAAGGTGACTAGCTAGCACTTCCTCAACTATCAAGTTAGTCAGCAGAAAATCGATGAAGTTCCGCTGCAAAGGAAAAAAACTTTGAAAATCTACAGATAGATGGCACCATCTTCGGCAAATGATTGTTCTTCAATGAGTTTTTCAGCCAAATCCTCAATATCAAAACGCACGCTTTCGAATGCTCGCAGGATGTCATCCTCTCGGCTCAGAGCCAGACCAGTCATCTTCTCCAGCCGACGCAGGCTGATATAGCAGTTGATCAGTGCCCCCATCTGCTGGGCAGGAAAATGCACCCGCATCTCCTGGGCCCGCCACTCCATCAGATCAGGAAACAGAATACCCTGGTTCATATCACCCCCAAGTTACGCTTCAACTCTCTCAATACCTGTTTAGTCCCGGGACGGATTCCACGCCACACGGTAAACGCCTCGGCAGCCTGTTCGACCAGCATGCCGAGCCCATCCATGGTTTGACGGGCGCCATGTTGCTTGGCCCAACCAATGAAGGGGGTATCCGTTGCACCATACATCATGTCGTAGATAGCAATATCGGCGTGGATCAGACCGGGAGCCAGCGGCGGCAGCTCACCCTGCAGACTGGCCGACGTGGAGTTGATAACAAGATCGAAATGACCGGCCAGCTGCTCATACGTCAGGGCGCTGACACTACCCAGGTCGCGGAATTCGGCAGCCAGTTGTTCTGCCCGGGCGTGGGTACGGTTGACGATCACCACCTCGGCCGGATGTTCGGCCAGCAGTGGAGCCAGAGCACCTCGAGCGGCGCCTCCGGCCCCCAGCAGCAGGATCCGGCTGCCGGTCAACGTCACGCCATGAGCCTTGAGATCCGCCACCAGCCCGGCACCATCGGTGTTATCGCCAAGCAGCACACCGTCATCGGTCAGTTTGATGGTATTGACTGCCCCCGCCCGTTTTGCCCTTGGGCTCAGCCGATCAACCAGCGCGAATGCCTGCTCCTTGAACGGCACGGTGACATTGCAGCCCTTGCCGCCCCGAGCAAAGAAGTCCCGCAGAGTGTTGGCAAATTCATCCACCGCAGGTTCGGCCAACCCATACTCCAGCTCTTGCTGGGTCTGTCTGGCAAACAGGGTGTGAATGAAAGGGGATTTACTGTGGCGCACCGGGTGGCCAAAAACCAGATAACGATCCATCAAACAGTTCCTTTATAGGGCAATCTCCCGATTTAACGGTTTTTCCCCTGCGGGAACAAGTCGAATATCGGCTAACAAAAAGGGGCCATTATGGCCCCTTCGTTCACAACCACTCGCGTGGCTTGAGGTAATCGCTGTAGAGCAGGGCTTCCGGACTGCCTGCAGTCGGTTGCCAGTCATACTCCCAACGAGCCAGAGGCGGCATCGACATCAGGATCGACTCGGTACGGCCACCGCTTTGCAGCCCGAACAGAGTGCCCCGATCGAGCACCAGATTGAACTCCACATAACGTCCGCGACGATAGAGCTGGAACTCCCGCTCCCGCTCGCCATAAGCAAGATCTTTGCGTCGTTCGATAATCGGCAGATAGGCCGCAAGGTAACCGTTACCCACCGCCTGCATAAAGGCGAAGCTGTCGGCAAAGGGCCAGCGATTCAGGTCGTCGAAGAAGAGGCCACCGACGCCACGCGTCTCGTCCCGATGCTTGAGGAAGAAGTAGCGATCGCACCAGGATTTGAATTCCGGATAGATATCTGCGCCAAACGGCTGACAGAGGTCATGAGAAACCTGATGCCAGTGGCGAACATCCTCTTCGAACGGATAGAAAGGCGTCAGGTCAAAACCACCGCCAAACCACCAGATGGGCTCTTCGCCCTCTTTCTCGGCAATGAAAAAACGGACGTTGGCGTGGCTGGTCGGCACATAGGGGTTGTGCGGATGGATCACCAGAGAGACCCCCATCGCCTCGAACTTGCGACCGGCCAGTTCGGGTCGATGAGCGGTGGCAGAAGCCGGCATGGCATCCCCATACACATGGGAGAAGTTGACCCCACCCTGCTCGATCACTGCACCATGGCGCAGCACGCGGGTGCGACCGCCGCCACCGCCTTCACGACTCCAGGCATCTTCCACAAAGTGTCCGCTGCCATCGGCCTGCTCCAGGCCACGGCAGATCTCGTCCTGCAACTGCAGCAGAAAGGCCTTGACCCGGGCCACATCCGGTTTGCTCATCTTGTCTCCAGCTCAGGCGGGATCTACAGAGTCCCGCTCATTTTTTATAGTGATATTACAGGCGGGCTAGCCCGCCGGCATGGCCGCAAAGCGGTCTGCCACTCAGGAAGGGCGGATGATTGCGCCGCTTCTGGCATCCTTGATTTCGGAGGGGTTGGCTTGTCCACCCACCTCACCCGGCAGGATATAGGCCAGCTTGCTTGCCAGCAGTTCGCCGATATCGGCCACGCGGCGAGCCGGCTCTTCGCCAGTCAGGTTGGCGCTGGTAGAGACCAGCGGCTTGCCAAAGGCCCGACACAGCCCTTGTACCTGCGGATGCGCCGTGACCCGCACTGCCAACGTATCGAACTGACCGGTCAGCCATGAGGGTGTGTCGGGCTTGGCAGGCATGATCCAGGTAAAAGGGCCTGGCCAGCTGGCCTCAACCCGAGCCAGCTGCTCTGCGGTGAGCTGACTCAGATCGATATAATCGAGCAATTGCCCCAGCTCGGCCGCAATCAGGATCAAGCCCTTCTCCACCGGACGCTGCTTGATATCGAGCAGACGCTGCACGGCCAGTTCAGAGTCCGGATCACAACCCAGGCCAAAGACCGCCTCGGTTGCATAGGCGATCACCCCTTCACTCTCGAGCGCGGCAACCGCTTGTTCAAATTCGTTTTGCATCAGAAAAAATGCGGCAGTCCAGCTGCCGCCTCATCATTGGGTTGCTATCAACACAATGGCCACCGTTGCAAACCCGGCATCCCGGAGGGAAGCGCCGTGCAACTGGCGGCCACCTAGAAACTTACTTGAGCTGCGCCTGCAGGGCAGCATCTTTCGCCATCACCTCTTCGGCGCTCTTCTGGCGTTCGGCACGCACTCTTGCGGCCAGCTCGTCGTCAGCGACAGCCAGCAGCTGAGCTGCCAGATAACCGGCATTCTTGGCACCCGCCTTACCGATGGCAACCGTCGCTACCGGTACGCCGCCCGGCATCTGCACGGTAGAGAGCAGCGCATCCAGCCCTTTCAGCGGGCCACCATCAATGGGCACCCCGATCACGGGACGCGTGGTGATACCTGCAACTGCCCCTGCCAGATGGGCAGCCAGACCGGCAGCACAGATAAATACCTTGCAGCCACGGGCCTCGGCATCGGTCACATACTGGTGGGTCGCAGCCGGAGTCCGGTGGGCTGAAGTCACTTTGACTTCCACTGTGATATCAAACGACTTGAGCACTTCAAGGGTGGCTTGCATCACGGGGAAATCAGAGTCAGAGCCCATCAGTACGGCAACAAAGGGTTTCTTCATGGTGGGAATTTCCTTACTCCAAGTGGGGGGTTGAAGCTCGCCGAAAACGTTTTAGTTCCGTTATGGCGGCGCGATTATACCCGCTCACTTTGATGGCCGCATTTCTTTTGCGGACAGACCCAGCGCAGCGTTCCCCGCACCTTTTTCTCAACCATGATGCCCCAGCCACACTGCGGGCAAGGCATGGGAACCGGCTTGTCATTCACCACATATTTGCAGTGTGGATAGCCGTCGCAGGAGTAAAACTGCTTGCCGTAGCGGGAGGTGCGGCTCACCAGATGGCCCTTGCCACACTCCGGGCAGAGGATCTGGGTATCGTCGCTCTCCTGCAGGGATTCGATATGCTGGCAGGCCGGGTAGTGAGTACAGCCGACAAACAGACCATAACGCCCCTTCTTGATCGCCAGCGGCTGACCGCATTCGGGACAGACAGAGCCCTCGAGCACCTTCTCGATATCGCGGCCGGATGGCGTCAGCGAACGAATATAGTCACAGGCGGGGTAGGCAGAACAACCGAGAAAGGGGCCATGCTTGCCCTGACGGATCACCAGCTCGGCCCCGCACTGCGGGCACGGCTCGCGCTCGAAGGCATGTTCGTGGGCTGAAAAGAGGTGATGATCGATTTTTGACATGGGCCGCGCCTTGAAATCCAGATGGCCTGAATTCTACCAGCGCGGCACCGGACTGTCAGTGAATGACGCCGTCTGACTCGTCAAACACCAGCTCTTCCATCTGCTGGTAGGCATTTTCACTGCCCGGCACGTTGAATAACACCATCATGACGACCCACTTGAGGTCATCCAGCTCGATGTCCGGTTTATCCAACTCGAGCAGGCGCTCGATGCAGATCTCGCGGGTCTCGGCGTTAAGTACCTGGGCTTGTTCCAAAAACAGCAGGAAACCGCGGCACTCGGTGCTGAGACGAGCCAGCTCTTGCGGAGCATAGATACGCATGGAGCCTTGCGCGCTGGCGGCTACATAGACCTCCCGCTCGCTATCATGCAGATTGGCCAGCCGCTCCAGCCAAGTCAGGGCCTTGTCGATCTCTTCCTTGTCAAAGCCGGCACGGCTCAACTCGTCGGTGAGTTCATTCTGCTCGACCATCACATCTGCATCGCTGTGGATGTAGGTCTCGAAAAGGTACATCAATACATCAAACATGATTCACCCTCCTCGCTCTGACGTATCCACCGGCGACCGCCGTGACTGCTCCTGCCAGCTCCAGCTCTACCAACCTGCCTAATACCACTTCGACAGGAAGCTGGGCCCGCTCGGCGACGGTATCCACACTTGTGGTCTCGTAATCTACGTTATCCAACAAATCTGCATAAGGCAATTCGCTATTATGCGATTGCTCAGATGATACGACCGGTTCCGGCAACCGCACTGCCCATTCGGGCAGCTCTTCCACTATATCGGCCGCACTCAACACAAGTTTGGCCCCCTGCTGAATTAATTTATTGCACCCGGTTGCCTGCCCGTTTTGCGGCGCTCCGGGCACCGCAAATACCTCGCGTCCCTGCTCCAGCGCATAGCGCGCCGTAATGAGCGAGCCACTCTGCTCGGTTGCCTCAACCACCAGAGTACCAAGGGATAAGCCACTGATGATACGGTTGCGGCGGGGAAAATGTTCAGCCAGCGGCCCTTTGTCCGGTGCCAACTCGGAAATCAATACGCCACCCCGCTCGAGTATCGCCGCCGCCAGCGCTTGATGACGTTTGGGATAGAGCTGATCCAGACCTGACCCCAACACCGCTAGGGTCATGCCTCCGGCGGCCAGGGCCTGCTGATGGCAGACGCCATCGATGCCAAGCGCGAGACCCGAGGTAATTGCCAAGCCACAGCCAACCAGCTCGCTACAAAGACGGGCTGCATTATCCTTGCCGGCATAGGTTGGATGACGGGTCCCCACCATCGCCAGCTGTGGAAGGGACAGCGCAGCAAGCTCACCACGGCAGTAGAGCAGCAAGGGGGCGGCGGGGATCTCCCTGAGCAAGGGAGGGTAAACGGGATGATCCTGCGAGAGCAGTGTATTGCCGGGCTGGGTCGCCCACATCAGACTCTGCTCGACAACAGGTGATGGCCAGCGCAATTGGCGGATCTGCTCTGACGACAATCCCATCTGGTGCAACTGCGTTTCGTCACACTGAAACAACAGCTGAATATCACCGCCAACCCGCTCCAGCAGACGAGACGCCGTTACCGGGCCAATCCCGGTGACGGCATCCAGCGCGAGCCAGAGTGCAAGGCGATCGTCAGGGTAGTGCACGGTCAGAAGTGAGTTACCTGATAACCAGTACTCACCATGTCCTTGCTCTGCATGATGAGGCCGTAACTCAGCTTGTCATACACCTTGAACAGCATGACCCGGGCAATCGCTTCGGAAGGCAGTGGCGCCTTTTTGTTGCTGCTGTAAAACACCTTGTTATAGACCGACGAGAGCTCTTTGTACTGGACAGTACCGTTCTTGGTGACCAGCGCAGCACCGGGACGGCGAATATCGAGCACATCGCCCGCCGACAGCAGATCCCGACTCCCCTTGTTGATGAGCACCACGTCGAACTTGCCACCGCCTCGCGCCTTGCTTGGCAGGTCGACGACATAACCCGGCTGGATGGCAGGTGCCGCCTTAGGCATGAATACGGCAGGCATGCTCTCCTGCTCGGGTAGCGGCATCACCTTGTCACCCTGCAGCACCTCCCTCTGGTTGTGAGTCAGAGTCACTTCGGTGCGATCACCATCCAGGCGCGCCACCGCTCGAACGATGCCGGTGAGCACGGCCTCCTGCCCAAGCAGTTCGCCTGTATCGCGATCCTTGTAGATTGCACCGGGATGGTACACACCATACACCTGGCCCGGGGTCAAAGCCCCCTGGACATAGAGAGTATCCCCCTCCAGCATACCGATATGTTTCTCATCCGACCCCAGCAGATAGGGCAGTTTTTTTCCTTCCTGAGCGTTGGCAAGAATATGGTCGGTCTGCAAAAACGGGCCAATCTCGCTGATAGGAAGGGTGGGAATAGGATTGGCTTTGCTCGCGTAGCGGTTTTTCGGGCTCAGGCGGATGACCTGCTTGCCCCCTTGCATCGCCTTGCCAAGACGGGGTTCGCCATTGACCCAGCTCAGTTGCAGCACGTCACCCGGGTAGATCCAGTGGGGATTGGCAATCTGAGGGTTGATATTCCAGAGACGGGGCCAGAGCCAGGGCTCGGAGAGATATTTGCCGGAGATGTCCCACAATGTGTCGCCTTTTTGCACGACATAGCTCTCGGGATAGCCGGCTTTAAGCTTCAGCTGGTCGGCCAGCAGAGTCGGGCTCG
Organism: Aeromonas sp. L_1B5_3; assembly: GCF_963866575.1. Classification (NCBI taxonomy): domain Bacteria; kingdom Pseudomonadati; phylum Pseudomonadota; class Gammaproteobacteria; order Aeromonadales; family Aeromonadaceae; genus Aeromonas; species Aeromonas sp. L_1B5_3. The sequence goes on along the minus strand of NZ_CAWMDN010000113.1, from coordinate 43,638 downwards.
CGGCAACCAGCAGACAGGCCAGGATGGTTCGCTTCAGATACATAACACTCCCTGTTACTTCTGCGCGCAAAGTGTTGCTGTTTTTTGTCGGCGTAAATGACTAGAATTACGCCAATATTGACTGCATTTATACGAAACTAAAGAAAAAACTATGGCCATTCTAGATGTATTGCGTTTTCCCGATGAGCGCTTGCGCACCGTCGCAGCCCCTGTCGAGACCTTTACACCCGAGTTACAGCAAATTGTAGATGATATGTTCGAAACCATGTACGCAGAGGAAGGCATCGGCCTGGCTGCAACACAGGTGGACATTCATCAGCGCATCATAGTGATCGATGTCTCTGAAAACCGTGAAGACCCTCTGGTATTGATCAATCCGGAAGTCATCTCCCAGTGTGGCAGCACCGGCATCGAAGAGGGTTGCCTCTCCGTGCCCGGCAGCCGTGCTCTGGTGCCGCGTGCCGAACAGATCAAGATCCGCGCGCTGGATCGCCATGGCAAGCCATTTGAACTGGAAACGGACGACCTGCTCGCCATCTGCATCCAGCACGAGATGGATCACCTGATGGGCAAACTGTTTGTGGATTACCTGTCCCCGCTCAAGCGCCAGCGCATTCGCCAAAAGCTGGAAAAGATGGCCCGTGAAGATCGCAAAGCCCTCTGAGGATCTGCCCCGTTGAATAAGTTGAAACTGATTTTTGCCGGTACTCCCGACTTCGCCGCCCGTCACCTGGCGGCGTTGTTGTCTTCCGACCACGAGGTCGTCGCCGTTTATACCCAGCCGGACAAGCCCGCCGGTCGCGGCCAGAAGCTCACCGCCAGCCCGGTCAAAGAGCTGGCGCTGACCCATAATCTGCCGGTTTATCAACCGGCTAGCCTGCGCAAGGAAGAGGCGCAAGCCGAGCTGGCAGCCCTTGGCGCCGACCTGATGGTGGTGGTGGCCTATGGCCTGATCCTGCCCAAAGCGGTGCTCGATACCCCGCGTCTGGGCTGCATCAACGTCCATGGCTCTCTGCTGCCGCGCTGGCGCGGTGCCGCACCGATCCAGCGCTCCATCTGGGCGGGCGATGCCGAAACTGGCGTCACCATCATGCAGATGGATGTGGGGCTGGATACCGGTGCCATGATCCGCAAAGTGACCTGCCCCATCGCCGCCGACGAGACCTCCGCCAGCCTCTATGACAAGCTGGCCGAGCTGGGCCCGCAGGCGCTGGTCGACACCATCGATGCCATGGCCGCCGGCGACACCGCGGCCGAAGTGCAGGACGATGCGCTGGCCAACTACGCCGAGAAGCTCTCCAAGGAAGAGGCCCGCATCGACTGGTCGATGGACGCCGTCGCCATCGAGCGCTGCATCCGCGCCTTCAATCCCTGGCCCATCAGCTGGTTCGAAGTGGCTGACCAAACCGTCAAGGTATGGCAAGCCGCCGTCATCGACAGCGACCATGGCCAGCGCGCCGGAACCCTGCTCAAGGCCGACAAGCAGGGGATCGATATCGCCACCGGCAAAGGGGTGCTGCGCCTGCTGACCCTGCAGCCGCCCGGCAAGAAGGCGATGTCTGTGACGGACCTGCTCAACTCTCGCCGCGACTGGTTTGAACCCGGCACGCAATTGAATTGAACTGGATTGAATTGACACAAGCGGGGCCCAGGCCCCGACTTGCGCATCTAAGGTAACACTATGAAAACACGCGCACAGGCTGCTCTCGTTATTCAACAGGTGCTGGATCAGGGCCAGTCCCTCTCCGCCGTTCTGCCTGCTGCCCAGGAGAAGGTTGCGCCCCGCGATCGCGCCCTCCTGCAAGAACTCTGCTACGGTACCCTGCGCTGGCTGCCCCGCCTCGATGCAGCGGTCGGCGAGATGATGGACAAGCCGCTCAAGAACAAGAGCCGCATCTTCCACTACCTCATCCTGGTCGGCCTCTACCAGCTCATCTACACCCGCATTCCGGCTCACGCCGCGGTGGCCGAGACCGTCAACGCGGTCAAGCTGCTCAAGGGCACCTCCCTGCGTGGCCTCATCAACGGTGTGCTGCGCAACTTCCAGCGCAGCGCCGAAGTGATTCTGCTGCGTATCGACCGCGTGCCGAGCGTGCGCCTCGGTCACCCCGAGTGGCTCACCAAGCGCCTGCGTCAGGCTTATCCCGACGAGTGGGAGTTCATCATGGAGGCGAACAACCAGCGCCCCCCCATGTGGATCCGCAACAACAGCCAGCGCCAGAGCCGCGAGCAGATGCTGGCCCGCATGGCCGAAGCCGGCATCAATGCGGTGGCCGGTGAAGAGGGCGAGGATTGCATCCTGCTGGAGCGTCCCTGCGACGTGACCAAGCTGCCCGGCTTCGAGGTCGGCGACTGCTCGGTACAGGATGGTGCAGCACAACAGGCGGCCGCCCTGCTCGACCCGCAACCGGGTGAGTGGGTGCTGGATGCCTGCGCCGCTCCCGGCGGCAAGACTGCCCACCTGCTGGAGCGTCAGCCCAAGCTGGCTGGCGTGGTCGCCGTTGATGCCGACGAGAACCGCCTCAAGCGGGTGCAGGAGAACCTGGATCGCATCGGCCTGACCGCCAAAGTGATCCACGGCGATGCCGCGGCACCGGAACAGTGGTGGCCGGAGGGCCAGTTCGACCGCATCCTGCTGGATGCCCCCTGCTCCGCCACCGGCGTTATTCGTCGCCACCCCGACATCAAGTGGCTGCGCCGAGATCAGGACATTCGTGAGCTGGCCGAGCTGCAACGCCGGATTCTCAATGCCCTCTGGGGCAAGCTGAAGAGCGGCGGCACCCTGCTCTACGCCACCTGCTCCGTCCTGCCGGAAGAGAACCGCGAACAGATCCGCGCCTTCCTTGCCGCGACCAAAGATGCCAAATTGGTACCGTTGCACGAACAGGACACCCCGGATTGCCCGGGTCGCCAGTTCCTGCCGGGTGAAGCCGAGATGGATGGCTTCTACTACGCCAAGCTGGTCAAGCTGTGACGCTGACATGCTTCTTCCGGGGCAATCGCCATGCTGGCGGCATGCCCCTTTACTGCCTCAACGTGAGTAGACGTTCCCTATGAAGATCATCATTTTGGGAGCCGGCCAGGTCGGCGGCACTCTGGCCGAGAACCTGGCCGGAGAGAACAACGACATCACCATCGTCGATACCGACAGTGAGCGCCTGCGCGAACTGCAGGACAAGTTTGACCTGCGGGTGGTCAACGGCCACGGCGCTCACCCCAAGGTGCTGCGCGAAGCGGGCGCCCAGGATGCCGACATGCTGGTCGCTGTCACCAACAGTGACGAGACCAACATGATTGCCTGTCAGGTCGCCTACTCCCTGTTCAACACCCCGAACAAGGTGGCGCGGATCCGTTCGCCCGCCTATCTGACCGAGCGGGATCGCCTGTTCCTGCCGGAATCGGTGCCGGTGGATCACCTGATCGCGCCGGAGCAGCTGGTGACCGACTATGTACGTCGTTTGATCGAGTATCCGGGCGCCCTGCAAGTGGTTGATTTCGCAGGTGGCCGCGTCGGTCTGGTGGCGGTCAAGGCCTACTACGGCGGCCCGCTGGTCGGCAACGCCCTCTCCACCCTGCGCGAGCACATGCCCAACATCGAAACTCGCGTAGCAGCCATCTTCCGTCAGGGCCGCCCGATCCGTCCGCAAGGGACCACCATCATCGAAGCGGATGACGAGGTGTTCTTTGTGGCGGCGGCGGGCCATATCCGCGCCGTGATGTCGGAGCTGCAGCGCCTCGAGAGCCCCTACCGCCGTATCATGATCGTCGGTGGCGGCAACATCGGCGCCGGTCTCGCCCGTCAGCTGGAGAAGCGCTACAGCGTCAAGCTTATCGAGCGCAACCAGAAGCGGGCGGAGCAGCTCTCCGAGCTGCTGGAGAACACCATCGTCTTCTGCGGCGATGCGGCGGATCAGGAGTTGCTGGCCGAGGAGCACATCGACCAGATCGACGTCTTCATCGCCGTCACCAACGAGGATGAGGCCAACATCATGTCGGCGCTGCTCGCCAAGAAGATGGGCGCCAAGAAGACCATGGTGCTGATCCAGCGCGGCGCCTACGTCGATCTGGTGCAGGGCGGTTCCATCGACATCGCCATCTCGCCGCAGCAGGCCACCATCTCGGCCCTGCTGACCCACGTGCGCCGGGCCGATATCGCCAACGTCTACAGTCTGCGCCGCGGCGCTGCCGAGGCGATTGAGGCGATTGCCCACGGCGACGAGAACACCTCCAAGGTAGTCGGCAAGACGGTGGGCGAACTCAAGCTGCCGCCGGGCACCACCATTGGTGCCGTGGTGCGCGGGGATGAGGTGCTGATCGCTCACGATCGCACCAGGATCCAGCAGGATGACCACGTGGTCATGTTCCTGGTGGACAAGAAGTACATCCCGGAAGTGGAACGGCTGTTCCAGCCCAGCCCCTTCTTCCTGTAACGGGCCCATGGCCGCTCACTGTCACGCCAGACCCGGCTCAGCCCCACCAGGGGGATGCTCCGGGTCTTTTTTCAATCACCGACCAGGTTATCGAACATGATCAAGCTGCGTCCCATCATCTTTACTCTCGGGCTGGTGCTCTCCAAGCTGGCGCTCTTCATGTGGCTGCCGACCCTGCTGGCCCTGCTGACCGGCTCCGAGGGGTTCGTCGAGTTTCTCAAATCGGTGCTCATCACCCACGGCGCCGCCCTGCTCTGCCTCCATTACGGGCGCAAGGCAGAGTTTCATCTGGGGGTGCGGGAGATGTTCCTGCTCACCACCTCGGTCTGGGTGGTGGCCTGTATCTTCGGGGCGCTGCCCTTTGTCTTCATCACCCACATCAACTTTACCGACGCCTACTTCGAGACCATGTCTGGGGTGACCACCACGGGCTCTACCGTGCTCTCCGGCCTCGACAACATGGCCCACAGCATCCTGCTGTGGCGATCCATCCTGCAGTGGTTGGGCGGGGTCGGTTTTATCGTGATGGCGGTAGCTGTGCTGCCCTACCTCAACGTCGGCGGCATGAAGCTGTTCCAGACCGAGAGCTCGGACTGGTCGGATAAAAGTGCGCCACGGGCCAAGACGGTGGCCAACAACATAGTGCTGGTCTATCTGGTGCTCTCCATGCTCTGCATGATGGCCTACTGGGCCAGCGGCATGACGCTGTTCGAGGCGATCAACCACTCGATGACCACCCTCAGTACCGGCGGCTACTCCACCTCCGATCAATCCATGTCCCACTTCTCCAACTCGGCGCACTGGATTGGCACCCTGTTCATGTTCCTCGGTGGCCTGCCCTTCCTGCTCTACGTGCAGAGCCTCAACCACCGGGATTACAGCCTGTTCAAGGATGCCCAGGTACGCGGCTTCTTCTGGCTGGTGGTCTGGGTCACCGCCATCATGACCTTCTACCTGTGGGAGCGGAACCTGTTCGACTTCTGGGATGCCCTGCGCATCAGCTGCTTCAACATCGTCTCGGTGCTTACCACCACGGGCTTTGGCCTGGGTGACTTCGGTACCTGGGGGCCGCTGGCCAGCATCACCTTCATCGTGCTGCTGGCGCTTGGCGCCTGCTCGGGCTCAACTGCGGGTGGCCTCAAGATCTTCCGGGTACAGGTGGCCTTTGCCCTGTTCAAGAAGCAGATGCGCCAGCTGATGCACCCCTCCGGCGTATTTCCCCAGAAGTACAACGGCCGGACGGTCAACGACGCCATCATCCGCTCGATGATCTCCTTCGTGCTGGCCTACTTCGCCATCATTCTGGTGATCGCGGCACTGCTGGCCGCCATCGGGCTCGACCCCCTCACCTCCATCTCCAGCTCCATCACCGCGGTTGCCAACGTGGGGCCAGGGATGGGGCCGGTGGTCGGCCCCAGCACCAACTTCGCCAGTCTGCCCGACTCGGCCAAGTGGCTGCTGTCGTTCGGCATGCTGCTGGGACGGCTGGAGATCCTGACGGTCGCGGTGCTGTTCTTCCCCTCGTTCTGGCGCCAGTAACGCGCAAGTAACGACGCCCGCCACCGGTGGATAACAACCGGTGGCGGGCGTCGTTTTTTATGCCCCCGGATCGGGCACCACCCTGTAACGGCCTGGCATAAGCCACAGAGAGCTTCAGGCAGCCCAAGTCGTTCACATAAGATAAAGCTGGGCCATTAAGGCAAAATCCATAAATTAAATTTATAGCGATTGCTTTGGCTCACCCATAAGAGCCCACCCCTGCCAGCAGGCCCGGTAAGGCCATCTTCCGATCTGCAGAGCCCTGCCTCCAGAACACGCCCTCTGCATCGAGCCATAGCAAGCCAAACGCCCATTGAAAGCCTGTCACGCGCGGCCGCAGCGCTTATCCACAAGGCAAGGTGTAACTGAACCGCCCAGCCCAACGCAGATAAAAAAAGGCCCAAACCTGAGGTTTGGGCCTTTCTATCAGCGAATCGTCAGCAACCACGAGGGCTACCGAGACTCAGCACATGGGATTAACCACGGCCAGAGCGCTTGCGATCCAGCTCGGTCAGCAGCTTCTTACGGATACGGATGCTCTTCGGAGTGACTTCTACCAGCTCATCGTTGTCGATGAACTCGAGAGCCTGTTCCAGAGTCATGCGGATCGGCGGAGTCAGAACCTGAGCTTCGTCGGTACCGGAGGCACGCATGTTGGTCAGCTGCTTGCCTTTCAGGCAGTTAACAGTCAGGTCGTTGGAACGGGAGTGAATACCGATCACCTGGCCTTCGTACACTTCGGTCGCGTGACCGATGAACAGACGACCGCGGTCTTGCAGACCGAACAGGGCGTAAGTCAGTGCCTTACCGGTAGCGTTGGAGATCAGCACGCCGTTCTGACGCTCACCGATGCTGCCACCCTTGTGCGGACCGTAGTGGTCGAAGGTGTGGTAGAGCAGACCGGTACCGGAGGTCATGGTCATGAACTCGGTCTGGAAGCCGATCAGGCCACGGCTCGGGATCATGAAGTCCAGGCGAACGCGACCCTTGCCATCCGGGGTCATGTTGGTCATTTCGCCCTTACGCAGACCCAGCTGCTCCATGACGGAACCCTGGTGCGCTTCTTCCACGTCCACAGTAACGGTTTCGAACGGTTCTTGCAGTTCGCCGTCAACGGTACGCAGGATTACTTCCGGACGGGATACCGCCAGCTCGTAACCTTCGCGACGCATGTTTTCGATCAGGATGGAGAGGTGCAGTTCACCACGACCGGATACACGGAACTTGTCCGGATCATCAGTCTCTTCCACGCGCAGGGCCACGTTGTGGACCAGCTCCTGGTTCAGACGTTCCAGAATGTTGCGGGAGGTCACGAACTTGCCCTCTTTACCGGCGAACGGTGAGGTGTTGACCTGGAAGGTCATGTTCACGGTCGGCTCGTCAACGGAGAGCGGCGGCAGCGCTTCAACAGCACCGTTGTCGCAGATGGTGTCGGAGATCTTCAGCTCGCCCAGACCGGTGATGGCGATGATGTCGCCAGCTTGCGCATCGGCAACTTCGGTACGGGACAGGCCCAGATAGCCCAGCACCTGACCGACTTTACCGTTGCGGGTCTTGCCGTCGGCACCAACGATGGTGACCTGCTGGTTGGTCTTGACGCGACCACGGGTGATACGGCCGATACCGATAACGCCCACGTAGGAGTTGTAGTCCAGCTGGGAGATCTGCATCTGGAACGCGCCTTCGGTGTCAGCTTTCGGGGCTTCCACGTTGTCGACGATGGCCTGGAACAGCGGCTCCATGTTCTCGGACTCGACGTCCTGATCCATGGTGGCCCAACCGTTCAGTGCAGAGGCGTAAACCACTTTGAAGTCCAGCTGTTCGTCAGTCGCACCCAGGTTGTCGAACAGGTCAAATACCTGATCCATTACCCAGTCAGGACGAGCACCCGGACGGTCAACCTTGTTGATGACCACGATCGGCTTCAGACCCTGAGCGAATGCTTTCTGGGTCACGAAACGGGTTTGCGGCATCGGGCCGTCAACGGCGTCAACCAGCAGCAGCACGGAGTCAACCATGGACAGTACGCGCTCAACTTCACCACCGAAGTCGGCGTGACCCGGGGTATCAACGATGTTGATGCGGTAGTCATTCCAGCGGATCGCAGTGTTCTTGGCGAGAATGGTGATGCCACGTTCCCGTTCCAGATCATTGGAGTCCATGATCCGTTCCTGGCCTTCCGTGGAGCGGTCCAGGGTACCGGACTGCTGCAGCAGTTTGTCCACCAGCGTCGTTTTGCCGTGGTCAACGTGCGCAATAATCGCAATATTGCGTAAATTCTCTAACATTCTCGCCTCAATCACCGGGTAAAATTGGGCGCTAATTGTACTCTTGCCTTTGTGATCTGCCTAGCAGAATTGCAGTACATTCGCGCATGACAACGGATCTGGATCATAGACCTCGTCTGTAAACCCTGCTTATATGGGGTGCGACCGCATCTTGCGCACTATTTCAGTGCACCAAAACGATCCACGGTCGCACCCTTTTGATGCAACACCAGTCGAGATTGCCTGCTTTTGGGGAACCACCGAGACGGGATTGCCCTGAAATCAGGCTGTCACAAACTTGGCACGATACTGGCTTATGTGAATACGACGACGCATTCACCCAGAGAGTTTTAACACCGGAGGTTATTTAGCATGTCAGTCCAGAACGTTTTGGCCCTGATCCAGGAACACGAAGTCAAGTTTGTTGATCTGCGCTTTACCGACACCAAGGGCAAAGAGCAGCACGTATCCATCCCTGCCCATCAGGTTGATGAAGATTTCTTCGAAGACGGCAAGATGTTCGACGGCTCCTCCATCGGTGGCTGGAAAGGCATCAACGAATCCGACATGGTACTGATGCCGGATGCCGCCTCCGCCAAGCTGGATCCCTTCACCGAAGAGACCACTCTGAACATCGTGTGTGACGTGCTTGAGCCTGCCACTATGCAGGGCTACGACCGCGACCCGCGCTCCATCGCCAAGCGCGCCGAAGATTTCCTGAAGTCCAGCGGCATCGCTGACACCGTGCTGTTCGGGCCGGAGCCGGAATTCTTCATGTTCGACAACATCACCTTCTCCAACACCATGGGCCACAGCTTCGTGAAGATCGAATCCGAAGAAGCTGCATGGAACTCCGGTACTGCCTATGAGCATGGCAACAAGGGCCACCGTCCGTTCGTGAAAGGCGGTTACTTCCCGGTTGCGCCGGTCGACTCCTCCCAGGATATCCGTGCCGCCATGTGTCTGGTGCTGGAAGAGATGGGCCAGGTTGTTGAAGCTCACCACCACGAAGTGGCTACTGCCGGTCAGAACGAGATCGCTACCCGCTTCAATACTCTGACCCTGAAAGCGGACGAAGTGCAGGTACTGAAGTACGTGATCCACAACGTGGCCCACGCCTACAACAAGACCGTCACCTTCATGCCGAAACCCATGTTCGGTGACAACGGCTCCGGCATGCACTGCCACCAGTCTCTGGCCAAGAACGGCGTCAACCTGTTCGCCGGCGACCTGTATGGCGGTCTGTCCGAGATGGCGCTGCACTATATCGGCGGTATCATCAAGCACGCCAAGGCCATCAACGCCTTCGCCAACCCGACCACCAACTCCTACAAGCGTCTGGTTCCGGGTTATGAAGCACCGGTCATGCTGGCCTACTCTGCCCGCAACCGCTCTGCCTCCATCCGTATCCCGGTGGTTCCGAGCCCGAAAGCCCGTCGTATCGAAGTGCGCTTCCCGGATCCGGCAGCCAACCCGTACCTGGCCTTCGCAGCTCAGCTGATGGCCGGTCTGGACGGTATCATCAACAAGATCCATCCGGGCGATGCCATGGACAAGAACCTGTACGACCTGCCGCCGGAAGAGGCTGCAGAAGTACCGACCGTTGCCGGTTCTCTGGACGAAGCACTGGCCGCTCTGGATAGCGATCGCGAGTTCCTGACCCGTGGCGGCGTGTTCAGCGATGACTTCATCAACTCCTACCTGGAACTGAAACAGCAGGATGTTGACCGTGTGCGCATGACCCCGCACCCGCTGGAGTTCGAGCTGTACTACTCCGTCTAAGCCGAAAACTGCTGTCCGGTTAATCGGACCAGCTTGCCCAATCGTGACAAAACCCGCCATCTGGCGGGTTTTTTCTCTGATAGGATTAAGCAAGATACCGTCAAGGAGAGATGGATGAACAACAAGTATGGCATCGGGCTTGTCGCCCTCCTGTTGCTGACCTCGTTTGGTACGCATGCCGCCAAGGTCTACTCCTGGGTCGATGGCAATGGCGTCACCCACTACACGGATGCCCCTCCTCCCGGCAAGAAGGTAAAGGAAGTCGATCTGCGCACGGCCCCCTTCTTAAGCGGAGCGCCCCATTCGGTACAGGTGGAAAACTTCAACTCCCTGACCGGTGTCGATGCCAGCAAGAAGAAAGAGGCGACCAAGCTGGTAATCGCCCTGCTTTCACCGGAACAGGGCAGCACTCTGCGCGACAATACCGGCAATATCGTCTTTCAGGGCCAGATCAGCCCCAAACCACCCACCCAGTATGATGTCCGGCTGACACTGGATGGCAAAGCGGCTCCCCTTGTCAGCAACAGCCTCTCGATCCGGATCGAAAACGTCGATCGCGGAGCCCACGAGGCCCAGCTCGAACTGCTCGCCAAAGACGGTACGATCCTTGCTAAATCGACTCCAGTCACCTTTTACCTGCATAGAGCAAGCGTGGATCCGGCTCCCAAACCCACCCCCAAAGCCAACCAGGGGTGATATAGCGCACCGATGCGGGTAAACTCAATGCACCATATCGGTGCATTGCAGGTGCACAGCACCGTTTTAGGGAGAAACCAGTGCCAACCCGCTCGGACAACGCCAAAACACTCTTGGATAATTTGCTGACCGCCGTGATCCTGATGGATGAACGGCTCTGCATCCAGTTTGTCAATCCCGCCGCCGAGCAGCTGCTCTCTCTCAGTGAACGGCGGCTGATCGGCATCGAACTGCCCCATCTGCTGGAACATATCTCCCTCGATTTGCAGCGGCTCAAGCAGTGCCTCGTTTCAGGGCAGGGCTTTACCGATAGCGAAGTGACTCTTGTGGTAGAGGGAGAACCGCGGTTGGTAGAGCTGAGTGCTACTCCCATGGCCGACCACGAGCAGCGCCTGCTGGTCGTGGAGCTTCGCAAGATCGACCAGCAGAAAAAGATCAGTCAGGAGCAGCAACAGCATGCCCAGCAGCTGGCAGCCAAAGAGCTGGTGCGCGGTCTCGCCCACGAAATCAAGAATCCCCTCGGCGGCCTGCGCGGCGCAGCCCAGCTGCTGCAAAAGGAGCTGCCCGACCCGGCCCTGCGCGAATATACCGGCATCATCATCGAACAGGCCGACCGGCTACGGGTTCTGGTCGATCGCCTGCTCGGCCCCCAGCGCCCCGGCCGTCACCAGATGCACAATGTCCATTCGGTGCTGGAGCAGGTACGCCGACTGGTGGAGCTGGAGCTACCACCGACGGTGCGCATCGAGCGGGATTACGACCCCAGCATCCCCGAATTCGAGATGGAGCCGGATCAGCTGCAGCAGGCGTTTCTCAACATAGTGCGCAACGCCGCCGAAGCGCTGGGCGATCAGACCGGGCTTATCCGTATCAAGACCCGCACCGCGTTCCAGATCACCATCCACGGCCAGCGTTACCGGCTGGCGGCGGAGATCAAGATCATCGACAACGGCCCCGGTATTCCCGATGCCATTCGCGACACCCTGTTCTATCCCATGATCACCGGCAAAGAGGGCGGCACCGGGCTTGGCCTCTCCATCGCCCAGAACCTGATCGACCAGCACAAGGGGAAAATCGACTGCATCAGCTGGCCAGGCCACACCGAATTCACCATTTTTCTACCGCTTCGCAAGTAAGGGAACACCATGACAGCCAAAGTGTGGATCGTCGACGATGACAGCTCTATCCGCTGGGTGCTGGAACGCACCCTCGGCAGCGAAGGCTTCAACTGCGAAAGCTTTGCCGATGGCGAAGCGCTGCTGCATGCCCTTGAGCTGCGCTCGCCCGATGTCATCCTCTCCGATATCCGGATGCCCGGCATCGATGGCCTGAGCCTGCTGGAGCAGATCCACCGCCGTCAGGCCGATCTGCCCATCATCATCATGACCGCCCACTCGGATCTCGACAGCGCGGTCAACGCCTACCAGCGCGGCGCCTTCGAGTACCTGCCCAAGCCGTTCGACATCGACGAAGCTGTGACCTTGGTGCGCCGCGCCGAGAATCACCTCAAAGAGCAGCGCACCAAGCGGAAGTCTCGTCAGCAAGAGTCCACAGCCACTCCCGAGATCATCGGTGAAGCGCCGGCGATGCAGGAGGTGTTCCGCGCCATCGGCCGCCTGTCGCGCTCCAGCATCTCGGTGCTGATCAACGGCCAAAGCGGTACCGGCAAGGAGCTGGTCGCCCACGCCCTGCACAAGCACAGCCCGCGCGCCCACAAAAACTTTATCGCTCTCAACATGGCGGCTATCCCGAAAGATCTCATCGAATCTGAGCTGTTCGGTCATGAGAAGGGGGCTTTTACCGGCGCCAACAACATCCGCCACGGCCGCTTCGAGCAAGCCGACGGCGGCACCCTGTTTCTCGACGAGATCGGCGACATGCCGCTGGATGTGCAGACCCGGCTGCTGCGGGTCTTGGCCGATGGCCAGTTCTACCGGGTAGGCGGCCACCAGCCAGTACAGGTGGATGTTCGGATCATCGCCGCCACCCACCAGAATCTGGAGAAACGGGTCGCCGATGGCGAGTTTCGCGAGGATCTGTTCCACCGCCTCAACGTCATCCGCATTCATATTCCCGCCCTCAAGGAGCGCCGTGAGGATATCCCCCAGCTGGCCCGTCACTTCCTGCTGCGCGCCGCCAAAGAGCTGAACGTGGAGGCCAAGAGCCTGCACCCTGACACCCAGGCCTATATCAGCCGCCTGCCCTGGCCGGGCAACGTGCGCCAGCTGGAGAACGTCTGCCGCTGGCTCACCGTGATGGCCTCCGGGCAGGAGGTGCTGGTGAGCGATCTTCCCCCCGAGTTGCTTACCCCCATCACCCACAACGCCGAGCCCGGCCAACCGGCGTTGCCCGGTTGCTGGCAGCAGCAATTGCAGGAGTGGGTGGCCAGCAAGCTGGCGCTGGGAGAGACCGACATCCTGGCCGATGCCATGCCCCAGTTCGAACGGATCATGCTGGAGACGGCGCTGGAGCACACCCATGGCCACAAGCAGGAGGCGGCCCGTCTGCTTGGCTGGGGTCGCAACACCCTCACCCGCAAGCTGAAGGAACTCGATCTCTCCTGAGTCCCGGGGAAAAACGATTCCCATCACGCCTTGATAAATCACCGACCAATAAGACCCCGTTTGCCAGCAAACGGGGTATCTTTTTTGAAAGCCCCGCCTAGAATGGCAGGCTTTCAAACCCGACTCGAAGAAGGCGCCATCATGATTGACAGATCTCTCCCCCTGACCGACCTGCACCGCCATCTGGACGGCAACATCCGTCCGCAAACCATCCTCGAGCTGGGTCGCCAACACAATATTCAGCTGCCCGCCTTCGAGCTGGAAGCGCTGCGCCCTCACGTACAGATCGTCGAGAACGAGCCGAGCTTGGTCGCCTTCCTGAAGAAGCTGGACTGGGGTGTTGCCGTGCTGGCCGACTATGACGCCTGCCGCCGGGTTGCCTACGAGAACGTGGAAGACCTGCTGCGCGCCGGTATCGACTATGCCGAGCTGCGCTTCAGCCCGGCCTATATGGCGATGACCCACAAGCTGCACCCGCAAGGCGTGGTGGAAGCCATCATCGACGGCGTGGCCGCGGGCAGCCGTGACTTCGGCATCAAGGCCAACCTGATTGGCATCATGAGCCGCACCTTCGGCACCGAACAGTGCAATCAGGAGCTAGCCGCCTGTCTGGCCCACCGCGACAAGCTGGTCGCCATCGATCTGGCCGGTGACGAGCTGGGCTTCCCGGGGGAACTCTTTGTAGACCACTTCCGCAAGGTGCGCGATGCAGGCATGCGCGTCACCGTGCACGCCGGTGAGGCGGCTGGCCCCGAGAGCATGTGGCAGGCCATTCGCGAGCTGGGTGCCGAGCGTATCGGCCACGGTGTCAAAGCGATTCAGGATCCGGCCCTGATGGCCTATCTGGCCGAGCACCGCATCGGCATCGAATCCTGCCTCACCTCCAACGTCCAGACCACCACGGTGGCGAGCCTGACCGAACACCCGATCCGCCAGTTCCTGGCTGCCGGCGTGCTGGCTTGCCTCAACACCGACGATCCAGCGGTGGAAGGGATCGATCTGCCCCACGAATATGAAGTGGCCGCTCCGGCCGCCGGCATGACCGCCAGCGAAATCCGCACCGCCCAGCAGAACGGCCTGACCCTGGCCTTCCTGAGCGATAGCGAGAAGGCCGAACTGAGCGCCCGCGCCGCCAGCCGCTGATTAACACCGGCAGTGCAAATAACAACGGCCCACTTCGGTGGGCCGTTTGCTTTGCGGATTTCTGATGATGGGTCAGCACGAAGCGAACTGACAGATAGCAAAAGGCCCAAACCGGGTTTGGGCCTTTTGCTGATGGCTGTAAGGGGAAAAACTACTCCCGCTCCTTGTCACGCTCCAGCGCCCGTTCCACCAGCGGCTCGGGCAGGCTCTTGGTCACCTCCACCCCCAGCTCGCGGAAACGCTCGACCTGCGCAATCAGATTGCCACGGCCGTTGACCAGCCGTCCCATCGCCTTGTCGTAGCTCTCCTGCGCCTTGTGCAGGCTACCGCCCATCTGCTGCATCTCCTCGACAAACAGCCGCAGCTTTTCGTAGAGGCGACCGGCCCGTTCGGCAATCTGGCGGGCATTCTGGTTCTGCCGCTCGTAGCGCCACAGGTTCTCGATGGTGCGCAGCGCCACCATCAAGTTGGTGGGGCTCACCAGCAGGATATTGTTGTCTAGACCGTAACGCACCAGCGAGGGATCGGCCTCCATCGCGGTGAGGAAGGCGGGCTCCACCGCCACGAACATCAGCACATAGTCGAGGGTACGCACCCCGGGCAACTGCTGGTAATCCTTGCGACCCAGCTCGCGGATATGATTGCGCACCGAGGCGACGTGCTCTTTCAGCGCCACCGCCCTCTCCAGCTCGTCATCGGCGTTGTACCAGCGCTCGTAGGCGGTCAGCGACACCTTGGCGTCGATGATGATGTCTTTCTCTTGTGGCAGGTGGACGATCACGTCGGGCTGGTAGCGCTTGCCCTTCTCCACCTCGATATTGACCTGGGTGTGGTACTCGTGACCCTCGCGCAGACCGCACTCGCTGAGGATCCGCGCCAGCACCACTTCCCCCCAGTTGCCCTGCTGCTTGCTGTCGCCCTTGAGGGCTCTGGTCAGTGCCGCAGCCTCTTCGGTCATGCGGGCATTGAGCTCGGCGAGGCGCTCCAGCTCGAACTTGAGACTGTGGCGCTGGGCCGTCTCCTGCGCGTGGGTCTCCCCCACCTGACGGCGGAAGCCCTCCAGCTGCTCCTTGAGCGGAGTGAGCAGCAGATCGAGGCTGTTCTGGTTCAGTTCACGGAAGCTGCCGGAGTTTTGCTCGAAGATCCGGTTGGCAAGATTCTCGAACTGCTGGCTGAGGCGCTGCTCCGCCTCCTGTTGCAGTTGCAGCTTCTCGGCGGCAGCCAGCCGTTCGCTGCGTAGGGTCGCCTCCGCATCCTTGAGACGGGCGGTGAGTTTGATGAGCAGGGTCTGCTGCTGATCCAGCTTCTGCTGCCCCTGTTGCCGCTCATCCTGCAGTTCGTCAAAACGCTCCTGCAGCGCCTGATAACGCTCCTGTGCCAGCAGCAGCTCCTGAGTCTGCGCCGTGCTGTTGCGCCGGCCAATCAGCCAGCCTGTTCCGAGTGCCAGCAGGGCGGCTGGCAGCAGGATGACCCAGAGCCCGGGCTCGATCATTTACGGCTCCGTTGGCGCAGGAAGAGTTCGAGATAGCGGTTGGCCAGCAGCCAGAGCAGCACGTAGATGAGGTAGGCGGCGAGCACCACCCACTTGTGGCTGTTGACCCCGGTATCGAGCTCGACGAACTCGATGCCCTTGATGCGGCAGTAGCCCCACATCAGCAGGGGAAAGATATAGAGCAGGGACGAACGCCAGAGAAATAACCACATATGTTTTCATTCAACCACGGAAAAGAGACCCGCCTAGCTTACACAAGGGCAACAGCCCTTGCGATCCTGACGGCTGCTATTCTCTGGCCTGCCCTCGCAAACTTCGATAAAATTAACCCCTAATAGGTATCAGGGGTGGGCATGACTCATTATTTCCTCCGTTGGCTGACACAAGGTTGGCAAGCTTCACGCGAACCCGCGGTGGTTTGCCATGAAGCGCGCCCGCCGTGGGCGATCGAGGAGTCCCAGTACCTCACCCTCTGCACCCGCTGTGGCGAGTGTTTCAAGGCCTGCCCGCGCGGTCTGCTCAAACCGGCCACCCAGGAGGAGTACGAGGGGAGCCCGATTGCCGGCACCCCGGTGCTCGATCTCGCCTGCGGCCAGTGCAGCTATTGCGGCAGCTGCGCCAGAGCCTGTCCGACCGGTGCACTCGACTTGCAACTGGGCCGTCAGGTGCAGACCCGGGTCCAGATTGAAGATAGTTGTCAGGCCCGTCAGGGCTTCTACTGCCTGCTCTGTGAAGATGCCTGCCCCCAGCAGGCAATCAAGGCCACCGCCGATGGCATCAACGTCAACATGGATGCCTGCAATGGCTGCGGTGCCTGCGGCCTCGCCTGTCTGCACGGCGCCATCACCCTTATCCGCCAGCCGGGTAATCGCTGACAAGCAAAAGGGGCCATCAGGCCCCTTTCTTAACTGTTCTTGTTTCCTGCCCATCAGGCCATCGCCAGAATGGACTCCTGCTCGATGCCCAACAGGTGGCAGAGACGGTTCGGATCGCGTACCGCATCGGCCAGGGTGTACTCACCCAGCACTTCGAGGAAGGCGTTCATGGCGCGGCGCAAAATGCCCTGAATGCGGCAGCCGCCGGAGAGACGGCAGTTCTCGCGCTTGCAGTCGACCGGACAGAGCACGTGCTCCATGTCCATCACCACATCGCGCAGGTTGATGGAGACCGCGGAGCGACCGAGCCGGATACCGCCATGCTTGCCACGCACCGTCTCGATGTACCCCTTGATGCCGAGCTGGTGCACTATCTTGACCACGTGGTTGCGAGAGATGCCGAAGGTATCGGCCACTTCGGTAATGGTCGACAGGCGATCGCCCGGCTGCACCGCCAGGAAGGTCAGGGTACGCAGGGCGTAGTCGGTAAATCGTGTCAGTTGCATGGTCGCACTTGCCTCTTACTACAAGCCAGGAATCAGGACGACAACATTGAGCTAAGAGGCAGGAGACAACCGGTTTGCCTCTGTCCACCAGAGGGGGGCCTGTCTCTTAATCTGAGTTGCGGAGTGACAAGGTTAAGAGCAGCACAACCGGGTGTCGATGAAGATGCACATAAATCGACACTTTCTTTGATTGATCGCAAACTTGCCGGGTTAGCCCGGCGTTTACCTCCATTCTGGCGGCTAAATTTCCCGAAATTCCTCACCGCCGCACCCAACAGACAAGAGGGGAAATCCCCCTTCGAACAGTGAATGAACGGGGCGTCAGTGAGGCTGTTTCAGCCAGTTTTTCAGCGCGACCGAGGGGATGGAACTCTCGGAGGCGACGGCAAATGCGCCCCAGTCCACCGCACACTGCAACGCATCCTTGATCGCCATGCCTCGTGCCAGACCATGGATCAATCCCCCAGCGAAAGCATCCCCTGCCCCCGTGGTATCAACCACAGATACTGGCCGGGCGGCGACCCTAATCTGCTCCTCACCGTGGATGGCCACTGCGCCTGCCTTACCCTCGGTCAGCACCAGCCACTCCAGCTGCTCCCCCGCCAGCTGGCGGGCATGTTGCCAGGGGTCGCTCACCTCGCCAAGATCGGAACGGGAGGCCACCAGTACGTGGCAAGGACGGCGCGCTTGCCCCCCCTTGGGATACTGGGCCACCACGAAGCTCTTGCCGAGCATCTGGCGCATGTAGCTGATGATGGAGGTACCGGGATAGTTCACATAGAGGCAATCCACCCCTTCCAGCGGCAGATCACCGGGCAGATCGGGACGCCGCGGGCGGCGCAGTATGGTGCGCTCGCCGGTGGAGTCCACCAGAATCAGCAGCTCGCCGGTCTCGCCGCCAAAGCGCTCCACATGGCTGCAATCCAGCCCGTAACCAGCCGCCTGCTCCAGCAGCCAGTCGCCGGTCTCGTCCAGTCCGATGCGGGAGGCGATGGTCACCTCGTGACCTGCCCACACCAGCCCGATGCCGGTGTTGGCTGCGCCGCCGCCCAACCTGCGCCCCTGATCCACAT
This sequence comes from Aeromonas sp. L_1B5_3, assembly GCF_963866575.1. Taxonomy (NCBI): domain Bacteria; kingdom Pseudomonadati; phylum Pseudomonadota; class Gammaproteobacteria; order Aeromonadales; family Aeromonadaceae; genus Aeromonas; species Aeromonas sp. L_1B5_3. Next base: position 25,271 of record NZ_CAWMDN010000113.1, on the reverse strand, counting down.
ATTGCAGCCGAGCACCCGCCACCAGCGGTTCGGAGAGGGAGAGCACATGATCACAGTTGAGATTGGCAAGCAGCAGAATGCGGGACATAGAGACCTCGGACGATGGAGATAGCCCAAAAGAGACAGGCTGAACCCTGAGTAGAGCCCAGCCTAACAGAAGAGACAACCGGCAGCGATCGGGAATCCGATCGGGATCAATAGATGGGCAGCTCCACCCCGGCCAGCAGCTCGTCAATGCGCGCCTGGGTCGGCTGCTGCATCACGCTCTGGATCACCTCCTTGGTGAGGTGGGGCGAGAAGGAGCTGATGAAGTCATACATGTAGTTCTGCAGCAGAATGCTCTTGCTGAAGCAGATCTGGGCCGGGCAGGGCTTGAACAGGTGCTCCAGATTGATGGAGACCAGCCCGGGGCTGTCGGTGTCGTTGGCCACCAGCGAGGAGATGATGCCTATGCCAAAGCCCAGCTCCACATAGCGCTTGATCACTCCGGCATCCATTACCGTCATGTAGTAGCTCGGGGTCAGCCCCGCCGCCTGAAACACCTCGTCCTGCACCTGCCGACCGGTGGCACCGCTCTCGTAACTGAGGATCGGGTAGTGGCAGAGCTGCTCCAGCGTCGGCTTCTTCACCTTGGCCAGCGGGTGATCCTGCGGCACCACCAGCGAGAGGGTCCAGAGGTAGGCGGGCAGCGCGATCAGCTCCTTGTCGAAGCCAATTTCGTGGGCAACGATGGAAAAATCGGAGTAACCCTTGCTGATCTGCTCCTTGCTCGCCGACATCACTGGATGGAGGTGGAACGAGATCTTGGGGTACTTCTTGGTGAAGTAGGTAACCGATTTGGGCAGCAGATAGCGGGCGATGGTATGAGTGGTGTGAATATTTAGGGTGCCCACGGTCGGATCCAGATACTCGCGGGAGATCGCCTTGATCTTGCTCTCGATGTTGAGCATCGCCTCGGCACACTTGATGATCTCCTCGCCCACCGGGGTGATGCGGTGCAGATGCTTGCCACGGCGCTCGAAGATCCGCACTCCCAGCTCGCTCTCCAGCAGGCCGATCTGCTTGCTGACCCCGGGCTGGCTGGTATAGAGCGCATCGGACGCCACCGAGACGTTGAGGTTGTGGTCCCGGATCGCGATCAAGTACTTCAATTGCTGTAGTTTCAAGGCTTCACCCTCTCAAGCTGGTGCGGCGATCACGCCAGACAAACAGGCCGCCACAAAGGGCGGCCAGTGTATCATCCGATCCCGACATCGCAGCGCTTGATCCTTCATTTTGCTACAAAATCTAGCACCCGAAGGGGGTCGCTGACAAACCGGGCTCAGGCCGCGCCGGCCTGCAGCGGCAGGATCCCCAAAAACTGCAGCAACCACTGCATCATGGTGGTCGAATCCACCTCCCCCTCCAGCGAGGAGAGGCTGCTCTGGTAACGCTCGTCGGGCAGCAGGCCACGGCGCCGTTCGATCAGCGCCCGGTTGTACTCCACCGAGAACTCGGGGTGCCCCTGAATGGCCACTATGTTGTCCCCCTGCAGGAACATGAAGTTGGGACAAAAATCGTTGCCCGCCAGCCGGGTTGCTCCGGGGGGGAGCAGCGCCACCTGATCCTGATGGCTCGCCAGAATGCGGATATGATCCCGCGCCGGCGCCATCCAGGGGGCATCTTCCAGCATGGGGTGAACCGATACCCCCAGCCCCCACCCCTTGGTGGACTTCACCACCTCGCCACCGAGCGCCTGGGCGATCACCTGATGACCGAAACAGATCCCGGCCAGCTTGACGTCGGCATCGTGGGCACGGCGGATCCAGCCGCGCAGTGCCTGGATCCAGGGGATATCGCTATAGGCATCGTGGCGCGAACCTGTGATGAGCCAGGCATCGCACTCATGCAGATCCTCCGGCAACTCGCCATCGATGGCTGACCAGACCCGAAACTCCAGCTCGGGTGCCAGCGGCTGAAACCCCCTGATAAACATCTCGGAGTAGACGGGGCCAAAACGATCCGCCAGATCGGGATCCAGCCGGTCACAATCGAGAATTCCCAATCGCATCTGTTGCTCCTTTACAGAAGTGCCCCCGCAGACCAGCGATCTGCGGGGGCAAGAGAATCAAATCATGGTGGTGAGCCTTTGGCTCATCACTTCATGGTTGGCATGGAGAACTCGGCACCACTGCGCAGGCTCTGGGGCCAGCGCGCCGTGACCGTCTTCATCCGGGTATAAAAGCGAACCCCATCCGGCCCGTGCATGTTGAGCGGCCCGAAGATGGAGCGCTTCCAGCCGCCAAAGCTGTGAAACGCCATCGGCACCGGAATGGGAACGTTCACCCCTACCATACCGACCTGCACCCGCGCCGTGAAGTCCCGCGCGGTGTCGCCGTCACAGGTAAAGATGGCGGTACCGTTGCCGTACTCGTGTTCGTTGATAAGGCGCAGCGCCGTCTCGTAATCCGGCACCCGCACGATGGAGAGCACAGGGCCGAAGATCTCCTCGCGGTAGATGCGCATCTCGGGAGTCACCTCGTCAAACAGGCAGCCACCGATGAAGTAACCCTCGTCGTGGCTCAGCGTACGACCATCGACCCGCAGCGCGGCCCCTTCGGCCACCCCCTGATCAACGTAGCCGCGCACCTTGGCCAGATGCTCCTTGCTGATGAGCGGCCCCATTTCGTTCTCCGGGCTCTGGCCCAGCCCCGGACCCACCCGCAGTTTTTCCACCAGCGGCGTCAGCTTGGCCACCAGCGCATCGGCGGTCTCATCCCCCACCACCACGGCCACCGAAATAGCCATGCAGCGCTCGCCCGCCGCCCCATAAGCAGCCCCCATCAGGGCGGAGACCGCCTGATCGAGGTCCGCATCCGGCATCACCACCATGTGATTCTTGGCGCCGCCCAACGCCTGCACCCGTTTGCCGTGAGCCGAGGCGGTGGCATAGATGTACTGGGCGATGGGGGTGGAGCCGACAAACGACACGGCACCTACTCGCGGGTCGGTCAGCAGCACATCCACCACCTCCTTGTCACCGTTCACCACGTTGAGCACGCCGTCAGGCAGACCTGCCTCCTTGAGCAGCTCGGCCATCCGCAGCGAGAGAGAGGGATCCTTCTCGGAGGGTTTGAGAATAAAGGTATTGCCACAGGCGATGGCGACCGGGAACATCCAGAGCGGCACCATGGCCGGGAAGTTGAACGGCGTGATACCGGCGCAAACCCCGACCGGCTGCATCATGGAGTAGCTGTCTACCCCGCGACCGACGTTGAGGGAGTGCTCCCCCTTGAGCAGATGGGGAATGCCGCAGGCAAACTCCACCACCTCCAGCCCGCGGGTCAGCTCACCCTGCGCATCGGAGAAGACCTTGCCGTGCTCACGGCTGATGAGCTGGGCCAGCTCGTCCCTGTGCTGCTCCATCAACTCCTTGAAGCGGAAAAAGACCCGGGCCCGCACCAGCGGCGGGGTTTGCGACCAGTCGACAAAGGCGCGCTCGGCGATGGCGATCGCCTCCTGACACTCGGCGGCGCTGGAAAGCCCCACGCTCCCCTGCTGCTTGCCACAAGCGGGATTGAAGATGGCCCCTTGCCGCTCGCTGCGACTCTCCTGCGGTTGGCCGTTGATGAAGTTGCTGACCCTGTATGTCATGTATCCTCCGTGATAACTGATGTCGTGGTGGCGCAGCGCTCGTCAAAACGAGGCAACGCAAGGCCCCGCCAGAGCGGGGCCACCAAATGGGTTAGGGTTGGGCCTGCAGGGCATCCTGCAGCAGGGTGAAGAGATCGTCGATCTGGCTGCGCTCAATGATGAGGGGGGGCGACAGGGCGATGATGTCGCCGGTCACCCGGATCAGCGCCCCCTTCTCGAAGCAGCGGACAAACACCTCGTAGGCGCGCTTGCCCGGCGCATCCGGCATGGATTCCAGCTCGATGCCCGCCACCAGCCCGTAGTTGCGCACATCCTTCACATGCTTGCAGCCCTTCAGCGAATGGGCCGCTTCCTCCCAGTAGCCCGCCAGATCGGCGGCGCGGCTGAGCAGGTTCTCGTTGCGATAGATCTCGAGGGTCGCCAGACCCGCAGCAGCAGCCACCGGATGGCCGGAGTAGGTGTAGCCGTGGAACAGCTCGATGGCCCCCTTGCCTGCCGCCATCATGTCGTCATAAATGTGCTTCTGCACCAGCACCGCCCCCATGGGGATAGCGCCGTTGGTGAGCCCCTTGGCGCAGGTGATCATGTCGGGGATGACATCGAACTCCTGAGCGGCGAAGGGGGAGCCGAGGCGACCGAAACCGGTGATCACCTCGTCAAAAATCAGCAGGATGCCGTGCTTGGTGCAGATCTCCCGCAGCCGCTTGAGGTAGCCTTTCGGCGGCATCAGTACGCCGGTACTGCCGGCGATGGGCTCGACAATCACAGCCGCGATATTGCTGGCATCGTGTAGAAAAACGATCTTCTCCAGCTCGTCGGCCAGCGCCACATCCTCCTCAGGCAGCCCTTTGGTGAAGGCATTTTTAGCGATATTGAGGGTATGGGGCAGATGATCCACCCCGGTCAGCAGGGAGCCGAACCACTTGCGGTTGCCGGGAATGCCCCCCACCGAGATGCCACCGAAGCCGACCCCATGATAGCCACGCTCGCGGCCAATCAGCCGGGTGCGAGTGCCCTGACCGCGCGCCCGCTGCCAGGCCAGCACAATCTTGAGCGCGGTATCGACCGACTCGGAGCCGGAGTTGGTATAGAAGACGTGGCCAAAACCCTTGGGAGCAATCTCCACCAGCTTGTTGGCCAGCTCGAACGGCAGCGGGTGGCCCATCTGGAAAGTGGGGGCGAAATCGAGGTGGGAAATCTGCTGGGAAACCGCCTCGGCAATCTCGCGCCGACCATGGCCCGCGTTGCAACACCAGAGTCCGGCTGTGCCATCCAGTATCTTGCGGCCATCCTCTGAGTGATAATACATCCCCTCCGCCGACTTCAGGATGCGCGGCGCCGCCTTGAACTGCTGGTTGGCAGTGAACGGCATCCAGAAGGCGGACATGTCGGAGGGGGTATTGATGTCGCTGATCGGTTTCATGGTCACCTCATCCTTAAGGTGTTTAGCAACTATCGGCCATTGCCTATTAAATTAAACACCTGAATCCTTAAAAAAGGGCTCATTATGGCCCTATCTGATCTCACCCCAACTAGCTGTGCTGAACGGGGTGGTATAAGATATTTAACACAAATTTAATAATAGTAAACAGTCAAGGAGTGTCTATCGATGGATATCGGCCACCGCCTCAAGGCGGTTCGCACCAAAGCCGGCCTCTCCCAGCGCGAGCTGGCCAAACGCTCCGGCGTGACCAACGGATTCATCTCCCAGATCGAGAAAAATCAGGTGAGCCCGTCGGTTGCCTCCCTGCGCAAGGTGCTGGAAGGGATCCCCATGTCGCTGGCCAGCTTCTTTACCGACGAGACCGAAATGGACTCCGAAGTGGTCTTTCGCGCCGCCGATATGCCGGATCTCGGCACCCATCCCATCAGTTACCGACTGGTAGGCCACAGCCGTGCCAACCGCGCCATCGGCATGATGCAGGAGATCCTGCCTGCCGGGGCCGACACCGGTGACGACATGCTAAGCCACGAGGGTGAAGAGTGCGGCATCGTCATCAAGGGCGAGGTTGAGGTGACCGTCGGCGAGCAGATCTACCTGCTGACGCCGGGCGATGGCTACTACTTCGACAGCCGTACCCCCCACCGTTTTCGCAACGTGGGCGAGCAGGAGTGCGTGCTGATTTCAGCCAATACTCCCGCCAGTTTCTAACTGACTGGCATCGGTTAAAAACAGCCCAATGTTTAATGAATTGTTACAGAATGGATTTACAAGCGGCAAGATGTTTAGCATATTGATACGCGGATAGTGACTTTTGCCGGTTCAAGGAGTGAACATGAGTGACCTGACCCTGGCCCAGTGGCAACACAAGGCCTCCCACCTGACTCTGCCCTCGCAAGCCTTTATCGATGGCAGCTACCGGGATGCCATCAATGGCGCTACCTTCGACTGCATCAACCCGGCCAACGGCAAGCTGCTGACCAAAGTGGCCGCCTGCGACGCCGCCGATGCCGAGTTGGCGGTACAGGCCGCTCGTGCCGCATTCGATGACAAGCGCTGGAGCGGTCTGCCACCGAAACAGCGCAAGCAGATCATGCAGCGCTTCGCCGAACTGATGCGTCTCAACAAACTGGAACTGGCGCTGCTGGAGTCGCTGGACATGGGCAAACCCATTGGCGATGCCATGGGCTATGACGCTCCGGCCGCAGCCAACTGCATCGCCTGGAACGCCGAAGCGATCGACAAGATTTACGATCAGGTCGCGCCGGTCGAGGAATCCGCTCTGGCGCTGGTGACCCGCGAACCACTTGGGGTGGTCGCCGCCATCGTGCCTTGGAACTTCCCGCTGGTGATGGCCTGCTGGAAGCTGGGCCCGGCGCTCGCCACCGGCAACTCGGTGATCCTCAAGCCTTCCGAAAAGTCCCCCCTGACCGCCCTGCGCATCGCGGGTCTGGCCAAGGAGGCAGGCATTCCCGACGGCGTATTCAACGTGCTGCCCGGCTTTGGCCATACCGTAGGCGAGGCGCTGGCCATGCACATGGATGTGGATTGCATCACCTTCACCGGTTCCACCAAAATTGGCAAGCATCTGGTGGAGTGCTCCGGCAAATCCAACCTCAAGCGCGCCTTTATGGAGTGCGGCGGCAAGAGCCCCAACATCATTCTGGCTGACGTGCCCGATCTGGACGCTGCCGCCAGAAGCGCCGCAGGTGCCATCTTCTACAACCAGGGCGAGGTGTGTACCGCCGCCTCCCGGCTGCTGGTGCAAAACAGCATCAAACCGCAATTTATGGAGCGACTACTGGCCCATGCCCGCGAGTGGATCTCGGCCAACCCGCTCGACCCCGCTACCCGCATCGGCGCCATGGTGGATCACATCCAGATGGAGCAGGTGCTGCGCTATATCGAAATTGGCAAACAGGAGGGAGCCAAGCTGCTGCTGGGGGGCAACCGCACCAACACAGTGAGCGGCGGCTTCTATATCGAACCCACTATTTTCGATGAAGTCACTCCGCAGATGCGTATCTTCCGCGAGGAGATCTTCGGCCCGGTGCTGGCAGTGACCGGCTTCGATACGCTGGAGGAGGCTATCGCGCTCGGCAACGACACCGACTACGGACTGGCCGCGGCAATCTGGACGGCGGATCTCAATAAGGCGGTCAAGGGCTCACGCGCCCTGCGCGCCGGCACAGTGTTCGTCAACAACTGGGATGGCGGCGACATGACCATGCCGTTTGGCGGCTTCAAACAGTCCGGCAACGGTCGCGACAAGTCGCTACACGCGCTGGAGAAATATACCGAGCTGAAAAGTACCTGGATCCAGCTCGAATAAGGGGATAAATAGCCATCATCATCAGCAAGGGGGGAGAAATCCCCCCTTTTGCATTTCGGTCTTCCATCAGGCGGCACAATCGATATAATCATCAAATAAGCAAGCCATTAAATATAAAGATAAAAATGCTATTTTTTCTGGGAAGTGTCCTGTTTCTGGTGATCGGTTTGCCCCTGCTCTTCTTCGTGCTGGGGCACGGCGAGGCCTACGTGACCTGGGGCCCCTGGATCTCCGCTATCGCCCTGATGCTGTGGCTGCTGATGGATGTTGACAAGATCCGCCGCGGTAAAGGCTGATCCCTCTCCTCCCCCCAGACTTCGCTTTATTCGCTTCTTTCCCCGCACAAGGATCGCTACACTGATTTTTTGCGATGTTTTTCCAACATCCGCACTCCAGTGAAGGCCATCTGCATGTCGCAACAGACCCAGCGCGAGGGGATCATCTACGCCCTGAGCGCCTATACCCTATGGGGCATAGCCCCGATCTATTTCAAAACCATTGCCGCCGTGCCGGCCATCGAGATCCTCACCCACAGGGTGATCTGGTCCTGCGCCCTGCTGATGGTACTGGTACTGCTGGGCCGCCAGTGGCACAAGGTGCAGGCGGTGCTGCGTCGGCCGAAAGTGCTGCTTACCCTCGCCTTTACCTCCTTCACGGTGGGGGGCAACTGGCTGCTCTTCATCTGGGCCATCAACAATGGCCATATGCTGGATGCCAGCCTCGGCTACTACATCAATCCGCTGTTCAACGTGCTGCTGGGCATGCTGTTTCTGAGCGAGAAGCTGCGCCGCCTGCAGTGGTGGGCGGTCGCCCTCGCCTTTATCGGCGTGGCAATCCAGCTTATCGCCTTCGGCTCCCTGCCCTGGATCGCACTGGTGCTGGCGTCGAGCTTTGCTCTATATGGTCTGGTGCGCAAAAAGCTGGCCCTCGATGCACTCACCGGCCTGCTGCTGGAGACACTCATCATGCTGCCTGCTGCTGCCTTCTACCTGTGGGGCCTCGCCGACAGCCCGACCAGCCACATGACGGAGAACGGCTGGCAGCTCAACCTGCTGCTGATCGCCGCCGGCGCCGTCACCACGGCTCCCCTGCTCTGCTTCACCGCGGCGGCCACCCGGCTCAAGCTCTCCACCCTGGGTTTCTTCCAGTACATAGGCCCCAGCATGATGTTCATCCTGGCCGTCACCCTTTACGGCGAGGCGCTGGCAATGGACAAGCTCATCACCTTCGCCTGCATCTGGAGCGCACTGGTGATCTTTACGCTGGATGGGCTGCGCAGCGGCAAGACCAAGCCTGTACCAGCCAAAGAGTAAACCCTGTCATCCCACCCCGGCCGTCGTGCCGGGGCAAACCTCGGCAGCAGAACTTTTCTCGTCATCTCACGCCAGTCACGATTGAATCACCTTCCTGATAATGAAGCTATGCTATCCATGGACAACACCGCATGGAGGCATCATGTTCAGGCAAATTCACGACCGTTCACTGCTATTTAGCCAGCTGCTTGGGGTGGTGGTCATTATCGTGCTGATATCAATCAGCTTTTTTGGTCTCTATTCGCTCAGGAGTGCAGCCGATCAGATGGGACAAGGCAAGGACGTGGTCGCCGACATCCTGCCACCTCCGCTCTATCTCATCGAATCCCAACTGCAGGTCTATACCCTGCTCCATGCCAAACCTGAGGAGCGGGAGGGGTTGCTACAGACTCTCGCTCGCCTGCAAAAGGAGTTCGAAGAGCGCAACCGCTTCTGGCAAGAGAGCAACCTCAATGAACCGCTCAAACAGCTGCTATTGGGGGAGCAGAAACAACAGGGTGAGCGGTTCTGGCAACTGCTCAATACGCAATTTGTACCCGCAATCAAGGCAGGCGATTTGGTACAGGCGGGTGCCATCGCCGCACGCCTGCGAACCCTCTATAACGCCCACCGGATCGGAGTGGATGCCACCGTCATCAGCGGCAACCAGTATGCCGCCGAGCAGATGGCCCATCTCGCCAGTACAACCCGGCTCTGCTATGGCTTGTTGCTGTGCGCTGCTCTGCTGGGCGGCGGACTCATCTTCTGGCTGGGGCGACCCACCCAGCAACGCCTGATGGCCGCCGGCAAGGCTACCGCCGCCATTGCCGAAGGGGAATTGAACCGTCCCATGCCGGAACCTGGCCTCGATGCCATCGGCGAGCTAATCCGCCAGATCGGAACCATGCGCGATCAGCTTGCCACCCTGGTCGAGTCGCTGCAGCGCAGCGCCAGCACTCTCGATGATCGTGCCACCAACCTGACGTCGATGGCACAACGGTACACCGATGACAGCCAGGCGCAGGTCGGGGCAGCTCAACATATCGAACAGGCTATCGAACAGCTCACTCACTCCATCGAGCAGGCGGCTAGCCAACTCCATCAAGTGGGGGACCGAACCCTCCAGTCAGCCGAGCGGGCACAAGAAGCATCGCGCGCCATGCGCACCGTGGAGCAGGTGATCGAGGAGCAAGCCACTGGAGTAAAGCGGGTATCCAGCACCATTTCAGATCTGGCTGGCCTCTCGCAGCAGATTGCCGGGCTGGCTGGCGCCATTCACGATATTGCGGAGCAGACCAATCTGCTGGCGCTCAATGCCGCGATTGAAGCTGCCCGGGCAGGCGAACAGGGGCGCGGTTTTGCCGTCGTGGCCGATGAAGTCCGCTCGCTGGCGACCCGCACCGGCAGCGCCACTACCGAGATCAATACCATCATCGGCAAGATCCAGGATGTCAGCCAGCGCGCCGCCAACGAGATGGATACCGAACTGGCCCGGGTCGAACAGGCGGTCACCCACGCGGTGACAGCACGCCAGAGCGTCGCCCGGATAGAACAGAGCTGCGAGGAGATCAATCAACGTATCGCTCAGGTCGATCAGCTGATGGGCGATGAAACCAGACTTGTGCAGGGGATCCATCATCAGGTTAGCGAACTGTCCCGACTGGCAACCGAGGTTAATCAAAACGCCAGCCACGCCGCTGAAGAGGCGAGCATGGTGGCCCAGCATGCCCGCATCCTGACCAAACAGACCCGTCATTTCCATCTCGACACTCTGCAGCACTGAATCACCCGGCCGGCCATAGCCGAGCGACTCCACCACCCATTTTTTCAATCACTGGCAAAATCGGTGGTGTTGGGCTCCATGAGGGAATAGGATCCGCCCCTCCAATAACCAACTACAAGGATCAACTGGCATGAATCGAAAATGGTCGCTCCCCATCGTGGCAATCGCGGGGGGAGCGTTACTCTGGCTCGGCAACACCTTTGGTATGAAATGGGCTTTGATGGCCCTGATCGGATTCGGCTTCGGCTTCACCCTCTCCTTCAGCCGCTTCGGCATCGTCTTCGGTTGGCGCGAGATGCTGACCAAGCGCAACAGCTACTATGTGCGGGTTCACCTGCTCACCATCGCCATCGAAATTCTGCTGTTCACCACCTTCCTCTCCTTTAGTCACGCCCTGTTTGGCGATGCCATGGTGGGTAACGTGATGGCTATCGGCATTCCTTTCATCGTCGGTGCCTTCCTGTTCGGCATTGGCATGCAGCTGGCAGGCGTCTGTGCCACCGGCACTCTTTATTGCTGCGGCGAGGGACAGCCCCGCTTCTGGCTGGTGCTGATCTGCTACGGCATCGGCACCCTCATCAGCAACCAGTTCCGCCCCGAACTGGAGGCCACCTTCTCCAGCCATGTGGTGCTGGCCAAGGATTTGACCGGCAATATCTGGAGCGGCATGCTGCTCAACCTAGCGCTGGTCGCCGCGCTGTTCCTGCTGTTTCGCAAGAGCGAACTCAAGCGCACCGGCGAGCTCAAGCCCCTCTTCAGCGGCGGCAACCTGTTCTGGCGCGATGGCCGCTTCACTGTGCTGACCGGCGGCATCATCATCGCAGTGCTCAACTCCACTGTCGTCGCCCTGCACGGCTCGGCCTGGACCATCACAGGCGCCGTCTATGACATGGCGCTGCGCGGCGCCTCTCTGTTCGGCCTGTTCGAGGGCAACCCCAAGCTGGCCCAGCCACTCTTCATCAATCCCATGGTCGGCATGTTCTGGCTCGGCATTCTGGGGGCCATGCTGGCGCGTTGCATCAGCGGTGGCGGCAACTTCGCCCCGATGCGGATCGGCAACAGTCTGGCATCCATCCTCGGCGGCCTGCTGATGGGGATGGGCGCCATGTACAGCGCCTGCAACCTCGGCGGCTTCTTCGACGGCACCGCCTCCGGCAGCCTGCACGGCTGGGTCTGGATGCTGATGGCCCTCGCCGGTAGCCTGATCGGTATTCGCCTGCGTCCGCTGTTCAAGCTCTAAGCCACAGGCCGGTACTCGCCAACAAGGGAGTCGGGTCACACCAAATAGAGAGAGCCAGTCCGCTTGCGCGGACTGGCTCTCTTTTTTCTGTCGTGCCGGGATCACTCCGGCCTTTTGCTAGCTCTTCATCAGAACCACTGGCCGTGGCGCTTGATGTAGATGGTCTTGACGGTCTGGGTCAGCCCCATGTAGGCCAGCATGGTGATCACCAGCCACATGAAGTACTTGGGCCCATCCAGAGTGATGAAGCCGAAGTGCTCAGCCACAGGCGAGAAGGGCAGGTAGCAGCCGATGGCGATGGCGATCGAGGTGGAGAGCAGCACCGGCAGGGTAGCAGTACTCTGCAGGAACGGGATCTTGCGGGTACGCAGCATATGTACCACCAGCGTCTGCGACACCAGCCCCTCGATAAACCAGCCGGAGTTCATGATGGCCTGACCGTTGACCAGCGGATCCATGCTGCCGTTGGCGGTGGCATAGAGGGCGCCGGCACCGAACACGAACCACATCAGGCAGTAGGTGCTGATATCGAACACCGACGAGGTCGGGCCAAGCCAGAGCATGAAGCGCTTGATGTTGCTAGCCTCCCACTTGCGCGGCCGCTTGAGGAACTCGGGGTCCATCTTGTCCCACGGCAGCAGCATCTGGGAGACGTCATACACCAGATTCTGGATCAACATCTGCATCGCCAGCATGGGTGCCCAGGGCAGCCAGGCGGAGGCGACCAGCACCGAGAAGACGTTGCCGAAGTTGGAGCTGGCGGTCATGTTGAGGTACTTGAGAATGTTGCCAAAGGTCTCGCGCCCCTTGATCACCCCCTCCTCCAGCACCATCAGGCTCTTCTCCAGCAGGATGATGTCGGCAGTCTCCTTGGCGATGTCGGCACCGCTGTCCACCGAGATCCCCACGTCCGCATCCCGCAGCGCCGGGGCATCGTTGATGCCGTCGCCAAGGAAACCGACAGTGTTACCGTTGGCCTGCAGCGCCTTCACCACCCGCGACTTCTGCAGCGGGGTGAGCTTGGCGAAGATGGTGGTCTGTTTGACCGCCTCGCACAGCGCCACGTCGTCCATCCCTTCGATATCCTTGCCGAGCAGCGGCACACCGGGCTCCAGCCCCACATCGCGACACACCTTGCTGGTGATGATGGGATTGTCGCCGGTCAGCACCTTGACCGCCACACCATAGTCGTTCAGCGCGCGGATGGCTGGTGCTGCCGAATCCTTGGGCGGATCGAAGAAGGTGAGGAAGCCGCGCACCACCAGATTGACCTCGTCACTGGTGCGATAGCTCTGCTTGCGCTCGCCCGCCGGGATCTCGCGGGTTGCCACGATCAGTACCCGATACCCCTCGGCGTTGAACTCCTCGCTCTGGCGCAACAGGGCACGGCGATCGGCGTCGGTCAGTGCGCGGATCTCCTTGCCATCGGCGATATGGCCGGAGACGGCCAGCATCTCTTCCACCGCACCCTTGGAGACCATCAGCTGCTGGCCCAGATCGTCCTGCACAATAACTGACAGGCGACGGCGCACGAAGTCGAACGGCAGCTCGTCCACCTTGCCGTAGTTGGCCGGCTTGCAGCTCTCCCCCAGAGCATCGGCGTGTTCGATCACCGCGATATCCATCAGGTTCTTCATGCCGCTCTGGTGAAAGCTGTTGAGCCAGGCCAGCTGCAGGATCCGGTCATCCCGATTGCCACGCACGTCGTAGTGGTGCTCGAGGATGATCTTGTCCTGGGTCAGGGTGCCGGTCTTGTCGGTGCAGAGCACATCCATGGCACCGAAGTTCTGTACTGAGTTGAGCCGCTTCACCACCACCTTGCGTTTGGCCATCGCCACCGCGCCACGCGCCAGGTTGGCGGAGACAATCATCGGCAGCATCTCGGGGGTGAGGCCCACCGCCACTGCCAGCGCGAAGGTGAGTGCCGACATCCAGTCGCCACTGCTGATGCCGTTGAGCATGAAGACGATGGGCACCATCACCAGCATGAAGCGGATCAGCAGCCTGGTGACGCTGTTTACGCCGCGATCGAAGCTGGTCTCGATGCGCTTGTGACTCACCACATTGCGGGCCAGCGAACCAAAGTAGGTATCACTGCCGGTGGCCACCACCACGGCGCGGGCGGTACCGCTCACCACGTTGGTCCCCATAAAGCAGATGTTGGGCAGATCGAGCATCCCGCCATCGCCAGCACCGGAGCCTTCCGCCGACTTGCCGGCCACAGCGCCCAGAGTGTCGTACTTCTCGACCGGCAGTGCTTCGCCGGTCAGCACAGCCTGGCTGATGAAGAGATCACGGGATTCGATCAGCTTGATGTCGGCCGGGATCATGTCCCCCGCCTGTAGGTGCACAATGTCGCCGACCACCAACTCGGTCATCGCCACCTCCTTGCGCTGGGGGGTCGCCCCCGGCGAGGGACGGCGCTGCACGGTGGCGGTATTGCGTACCAGTGACTTGAGCGCCTCGGCCGCCTTGGCGGAGCGATACTCCTGCCAGAAACGGAGCAGGCCGCTCAGGCTGACCATCACGCCGAGGATGATCACCTTGACCCAATCCTCGTCACCCGGTTCGGCCATCAGTACATCCATGACGTAGCTGACCAGACCCAGCGCGATCAGCACCATTACAAAGGGGTTCTTGAACGCCTGCAGCAGCTGGATCAGCGCATGGGGCGGCTTGTCGTGATTCACCTCGTTGAGACCGAACTCGGCCAGCCGGTTGGCTGCCTCGGTCGCAGTCAGACCGTCGATGTTGCTGCGCACGGCGGTGAGGGTGTACTCGAGGGATTTGTCGGCCTCGTCGAGCACCCGGGAGGAGATCTTCTCTCTCTGCGTACCCGGCGCAACAAAGCCCTTCTGCTTGTGCCGGCTGGCGGTATGTTGTTGTTTCATGAGTCTTTATCCTGATTTTTACGCACAGGCGGGCCCCGTCGCGGGCTTGGCCTGGCGTCAGTACTGATATCAAAGGCAGTGAACCCAACACGCTGCCGATGCGCTCAATCGCCGCACACGGGGCGGCCCATCAGACAAATGTCTGCCGTCGCGCTAACCAGCATGGTTGGGTCAGATCAGGGGTCAGGACACCGCATCCCGTCCCCGCAGGGGGATCAGGAGTGGGGAGGCGTGGACCCCGAGGGTCGAGGTTTGGGCTCTTCGGTCATCGGTTTTCCTCCGAGTTTGCCAGGGCGCATGCTGGATACGGGTATCCGCCAGCAGTGCCAGTAAGTGATAACGAAAATCAGGATAACGATTGCGAACTACAAGATAATGGCGCGAGTCAAATAATGTCAGGCGTGTTTCATTGAGCCATTCACAGAAAAGTGACAGGCTATGGAATATATTTCAGCGAAAAATCAAAACCACCAGATATATATTTCACACAAACCAAAGATATATTTATTCGCAACCACGCCTATCGAAAACAGAGCTGTTTTCAATATGGTGGAATTCATCTTGTTCTTCGACGCCCACTCGCGCTCCGGCTGCACAACGGCCAGTCAGATGCTGCTCGACGGCAACACGGACTTGCTGCGCAACAGGGGCGACGATGAAGCGTGCGATTACATGATTCGCGAGGCGGTGCGGCTCGCAGATGAGTGGAACAATCCGGTTTGCAACGACAATCCCTGTTAAAACGGGGCCTTGGCTGTTGCGGGAGTCAGTGGTGACTCATTGAAATGCTGCACTCTAATGCTACGTTCGAGCAATCAGAGTGAGGAGGAAAAGAGAGAATATTCGGCCTCAGCTCTGGTAAACCCGCATCGCGATTTGCAATCGGCTACAACTGTCGCAGTCCATAATATTCATCCATCTGTTGATAACACGCAGGGATTCTAACCAAAAGGCTCTGCGGGAGCAAAGTTTAAATCGATATTTTTTCATCTATTTATTTACCTCCCATATCACCGATATTTTCCATATCGAAAATATTCGCTGATTCATTGTCTTGCACGACCTGTTGTCCATAAAAAAACGGGAGGTCAGGCCTCCCGCTTTTCTTGCCATCTTATTGAGCCGGATGGGAAACCCCTTCCAGATGGACTTCGACCCGGCGATCCGGCGCCAGACAGGCGATCAGCGCCTGTTTGGAGTGGCTGGCGCAGTTGCTGCCGGTTACCGGATTGGCCTTGCCACGCCCCTCGACCCGAACCTTGTCGGCATAGAGTCCCTTGGCCACCAGATAGCTGGCCACACTCTGGGCCCGCTTCTCGGAGAGGGCGAGGTTGTAATTGTCGGAACCGATGCGGTCGGTATAGCCGATCACCGTTGCCACCCCGTCCTTCGGATTGGCTGCCACGATCTGGCTGAACAGAGCGTCGAGTGCCTCGCTGGCGGCTGGCTTGAGGGTCGCCTTGTTGAACTCAAACAGCACGTCGGAACTTAGGCTGAACTCCTTGGGTGCCACCACCACGGCTGGCGCCGGGGCAGCGACTACCGGAGCTGGAGCCGGAGCGGCCTCCCCTTGCTGGCCGAAACGATAGAGCATGCCGAACGCCAGCAAGCCGTTGTCCAGCTCGATGCCTGAACGATCGATGGAGGTATCGCCCAGCGGGGTGGTGTATTGATACTCCAGCCGCGCCGCCCAGTTCTGGTCGATTGTGTACTCGGCACCCAGCGCCCCGACAAAGGCAGCACCATGTTTCTTGCCGGTATAGCTCGATCCGCCAAAGTTGATCTTGCTATCCGTCCAGGCATAGCCACCACCCAGACGACCATAGAGATCAAGGGTGCTGGTCGCCGGGAAGCTGATCTTCATGGTGGCCTGCACCAGCTGGCTCTTCGCCTCGCCATCGAGTGTCGTCACCCCGCTGCCGCCACTCATCTTGTACTTGCCGAGCCAGTCGTAGCCCAGTTCAAAACCGAGATTGGGATTGAGCTGGTAACCGGCGAATGCACCCAACCCCAGATCGTTCTTGTCCTCGCTGTTGTTGCCTACAGCATTGAAGGCACTGGCGATATCCTGGTTTTTATCTACACCGTAGTAGTTTGACCAACCGGCCTTGCCACCGGCATACCAGGTGTTGTCCTGAGCAGCCGCCTGCACGGCGCCCGCAGCCAGCAATCCGCCGACCAACACGGCAAGCATCGATTTATTCATGTTCAGCCTCTGCAATAAGTCGTTTAGGCGCCTGAATGCGCACTATCCCTGTGTGAAGCCGTCAGGCGGCCTCGCCGCATTCAGGTTATCCCATCCGCTGGCAGCCTCAAATGACCAAGCCATCAGGAGTGTGAGCTTGCCGACATTCCGGAACGCAAAATGTTAGTCAGAAGAACAATCCATCGTATGACAATGTAACCATCAGAGGTCTATGATTTTCCCACTGCCAGACAGGTAGCGATGCATCTATCACTGGTCGAATTTCAGCCCAATAATCTTCAGGTAGATAGCAACGCTCCTCAGGCAATAATTCATCGGCGCGCGATGACAACTCGTTGATCAGAGACTGCAAATGGGCAATCGTCACGTCTCCTTGCAACTCTAACCGTCCCTCTGTTGCCTCTCTAACCACCCAGGCGAGTGCGGTTACATGGCGCATCGTGCATGCCATCTCTAACCATTGAATCCCTCGCTTACCCTTCTTCTGGGCTTCCAGTAAGGCAAAACGCATGACACTCGCCTTGTGCCGCAAACTGACACCTTTCTTGAGCCATTCACGAGATGCCTTCTGCTCTGCCGGCGATCCGGACTCAAGCAATCTGGCGAGGCAGTAGATAGCCCATGTATGCCCTCTGGTTGCCGCTCGGCGATACCAATAAATCGCTAAAGCCAGATCCTGACTCAGACCCCGGCCATGTTGGATGTTAAAAGCCAGAGCATACATGGCACTATCTGACCCGGATTGTGCGGCCTGCAGAAAGCAGGCGTTTGCCTGCTCCCACTCTCCCACCAGAGAGTGGATATCGCCCAGGGCACACATAGCGATTGCGCTTCCCTGTCGCGCAGCGGCCTCATACCAGTGGCGGCCTTCCAGCGGGTGTTCACTGATGCCCGCCAACATATTCATGGCATCGGCACAGCCTTCGCTCGCCCCCTGTAGCCACAATTGGCGAGCGTGATTTTTATCGATCTGTTTACGCTCACATGACGACCCGACCCCGTAATAGAATTCAATCCCGAGATTGCATAGTCGTGCCAATCGCCACTTTTTAGCTTTATCAGAGCAAGACATGACGTGGATGCCTCGACAGCAATAAACAACTTTCCTGCGGTAAGTAGTTAAACAGAGCATTGTGTAACACCTTGGGTGCCAGCAATGTTTTAAGTTGCTGATACTGGCTCTCAAAATCCTCTAACGTCATCCCCATGCATCCCTCCTCTGAAGCAATCTTCAGTGAGTAATCAATTCCTTGCAGAGACGCGGCATGGCGCGGCAAATCATTTTTCGCCAACAACCAACCATAACGATGAGACTGCAATAATCTCTGAACCTCATGACATTGATCTGGTTGCAAATAGTCATCCGGTGCCATCCAGCCATACAACCAATTGATAAAGGTCACGCCATCAACCCTGGGGGCGTGGATCTGCGATTGATGCTCCGGGATCAGAAACTGGGGGGATAACCAGATAGTAATCCTGGTGCGGCTCGCCACCCATTCCAAAAAGGCGAGTGAGGGAGAGGGTAGGTCAATCACTACAGCGACGGGAGTATTGGCATCTGTATGCGCCAACTCATCCGGGGTGCGATAAAGGATGCCTTCAGGTTCAACACCGATTGGCGGCAACTCGGTAATCAACATCAGCATGGGGACATTCCGGGTTATTCGACTGGCTGTTATTGAACAACATCCTGGCGTCATCCGGTGACGCGAGCCACAACCACCCAGAGTGACGCAACACCCGGTTATAACGTTGCTCGCATTACAGCAAACACGTTAGCGGGAGAGCTCCATGAGTCATTACTTCACCATCCTCTGTCCACATTGCGGTACGACCACCACAGTCGCCACCTCCGTAGCACGCAACGGAACCGGTATCGGCCAGTGTCGCAATTGCCGAAAATTGGTGCGCATTCAAGTGGATCATCGTGGAGGGATAGCAAGAGTCAAGTGACACCAATCGCAATAGTCGCTTGCTATGGCGACAAATCAGGTTCTGGGTCAGAAAATAGCAACGTGTCACTTGAGTCAGACTAAAACCGGGGGCTAGTATGCCCCCTTCTTCAATAGGCTCTGACTCCATTGCCATGTCCGATATCCAGACCCAACGCCATTTCGCCATCCTTAACTATCTGCCTTACGAACCCCAATCAATCTCTACGACGGAGATCATGCTCAAACTGGAGCGCGATGGCTTTGATGTCACACTGCGAAAAGTGCAGCGCGATCTGGAGAGCCTGAGCTGCCGTCATAGCATCCTCAGCGACGAGACGGTGCGTCCGTATCGCTGGTCACGCAAACAAGGCAGTAAAGGCTGGCTGGATATGACACCCAGCACAGCCTTGGCACTGTGCATGGCCAAGCAACACCTGCAGGGGCTGTTGCCACGCCAGTTACAAGGTAATCTGGCCGACTTCTTTGCCCTGGCGGAGCAGCGGCTCGCCAATTCCCACGAGAAGCTGGCGATGTGGCCCAACTGCATTGCATCCCATCCGGCAGGGTTTCAGTTATGTCCACCCAAAGTGAATACGCTGGTGCTGGAAGGTGTCGAACAGGCGCTACTGGAAAAACGGGTTATCGATATTAAATACACTCCCCGGCCACCAAGAGCAGCCAAGCATTATCTGATTAATCCTCTCGCTTTGGTAACCAAAGGATCCACCCTCTATCTGGTCGCAACGCTGGTAGATAATGGAGAGTATCGAAACTTTGCGCTCCATCGGGCAACTCACGTAGATCTCATGGAGACACCTACAACCATGCCGCCGGAGTTCAATCTGACGGACTATCTTGCCAAGGGGAATCTGGCCTTCGCCAGACACCGCAGCATTGAACTTGTATTACGAGTGAATTACATCGAGGGATATCATCTGCAAGAGAGCTGGTTAAGTGAAAATCAGCGCATCGAACCAGACGGTTCATACCATTTCATCCTTCATGCCACTGTCAATGATACGGAAGAGCTGCGTTGGTGGCTGATGTCTATTGCCGATATCAGCGAGGTGTTATCTCCTCCTGATTTGCGAGACATCATCATGGCCAGCCTGCGTAAAGGGCTGGCCAATTATGATGTACGCTAGCAGGCCACTGACTGCCGTGAAGACCAACTTATCTCATCGGGAAGGTGTATCTGCCCGATATCCAGGTCAAACGGCACGGCCCAAAGACGCAAAGGCTGTCTGGCCGCATTGGCCAACAAGAATGGTCCAATGACCCGATCCAGCCCTCGCCATTTGGGGTAGATCAGACACATGTCCCCTGCACCACCCTGATAGGTCTGCCCGTAAGCCAACATCTGATAAAAATCTTGCTGGCTGAGCCCAAACTTGTCTTGGCGGTTTTCCTGCTCGAGTCGTTTCCACTTGGTATCCATGACCCGCAGGCTGGCATGACCTTCCAGCAGCAGGTCTGGCTTGAGCTGGAACATAGCCCCCTCAGCAAGACCCTCTTGACCATAGTGGCAGAGATATTCAGCTCTCGATTGAGTGGTCAGGCCAAGACCAGATGGGAGCTGACGCCTCAGTTGGTGAGCCACATAAACCTCAAATAATCGCTCCATGGGGTAGAGCAGGCTGAGCCCTCGCCACTGCCCGTGGAGCGCCATCGGCATCTGTCGCTGCAGAATCAATTCGCACCAAGGCTTGATGGCTTGGTAACGAGCCATCAAACGGTCGGTACGCCAGGCTCGCAGGTCTCGTTCTATTTCACGGGATGGCTGCAACTCATGAAGCATGCCTTGTAACTCGTGGGATAGCCGCCAGTTATGTGCCACTCGGGTTGCTTTGCAGACTAGGTCTAGCGCACGGCGGATCAATCTGTGCTCTGCACTCTCGGGTTGGAACAGGTCGTGGCGGATCCGGAATTTATGTTGCCGCCCGGCAGGTTGCCGCAGTTGCCTGGCCATATCCAGTTGTCCACGCAGAAATGGAGCCTCCTCTTCGACCTGCACATAATCAAAGCGCAACCCGTGCCTGACCAGATGCTCCAGTTCGGAGAGAAAGCGCCCCATCACCCACTCGCTCAAGGAACCTTCACCCAACTCAAGACCCGCCTCTTCTGCCTCACGCAGGGGGAGGTCCATAGCGCAGGCCAGCATCTTCTTGAGCATGCGTCGGCTACGGCTTACCTCGCTCGCCATATTTTCACCCGGCGCCGCATCATGGGTCTTGGGCAGGATCTCGATGATCTGGCCACAGGGCGACTCCAACACACCCACATAGCTGTCGAGACGAAGCCACTGACGCCCATCCAGATGGAGCATGGGCGCCCCCTGCTTGCCAAATTGTCCCGCCAGCTCGCACAGCCACATAAACGCCGAGCGGCTAATATGGGCACGGTCCAGTGAAGGTGTATCCAGCGGCTCACAGGTCAGACGAGCGTATTCACGGACAATGACGTGACCTTTCACTGCGCGCTCCCCACCTCTGCCGATTGCTCAACCTTGAGCCAGTTGTGAGCCGTAATGCCCATATAGGCGCCCGATTTAGACCAGACCACATCCCCTTCCGGTTTAATCTTCCAACCGGCGGGCAAGTTGCCCAGTTCAGCCTCTTCACCGAATAGCTTCTGCAGATCGAGATCTTCATCCTGAGTTACAAAACGGTCACCCTTGGACTTGCGATGGTCATTCAGCACCAGGGCTATCTTCTGCCAATCCTCGAAGAAGTACTCCTGCAGCAAGGGCAGCACCTGTTTTTGGAAAATCCGCCCCAGGTGTGGCAGATTGGGATCCTTTTGCAGGGGCATAAAGAGGGCATGCCCCAGACAATAGTCACGGCCCAGCAAGGCAGTAATGCGACGGTTGATGGTCCGCAGCAATTCACCGATCTGGATCCCTTCCACATACAGACTGTCTAGTAATTCAGGACGGGGCGGCATCTCTTTAAAGAAGAAGCGGCGACGCAACGCCAAATCCAGGCCAGCCAGCGAGCGGTCTGCCGTGTTCATGGTGCCGATCAGATAGAGGTTGTTGGGCACGCCAAAAGGCTTCTTCGAGTAGGGGAGAACTACTTTAAGCTCCTCTTCGGCACCCAGGCGCTTGGACGGCTCCAGCAGAGTGATCAACTCACCAAATATACGGGAAATATTGCCCCGGTTGATCTCGTCGATAATCAGCACATAGGGATTTTCGGGATCCGCTTCAGCCCGCTGGCAGATCTGTTTGAACAGACCATCAACCACCCGATAGTGCAGTACACCATCCTGACTCTCCGCCTTGATGCCTTCGATAAAATCTTCGTAACTGAAACTTTGGTGGAAGGTGACAAATTGGATGCGCTGCTCAGCGACCAATTCACCAAATCGGTCCTGCAATTCATCGCGGTCATCAATGTTATGCTCAACAATCCCCGGCTCAATAATATCGAGCGCTTCTGCCACTGTGTTATAGGTTTTACCTGTCCCTGGAGGACCAAACAGGATCTGATTTATAGCTTGTGTTACACCACTTATTCCTTGAGGTGCAATGTTCACATCATCATCAGGATCTTCACTTTCCTGATAGTCGGATGGCACATATCCTTTGCGACCTGACGGGAAAATAAAATCTGTCGTTTGACACAGCTGGCGAAGAAATGCTGAAACATTTTCCAACGTGCTTTCGTCACTGATAGCATCAACCATTAACTTTCCATTCACTTCTCTCATCTGTTCGAAGCTGGGAGTAAAAGATGAACATACGTTTTTATTTACTTTTATACCAAAGGTGCGGCTTTTAAATAAAACCCGAACCAAGACTTTTCCTTTGTGGTTTAGACTCGGCTCTTTCACCCCAAATCGGAGAGGGGTCGAGGGACTATTCACAACAAAAGCATCATAGATCGGAAAGATATCATTAAAGATATCAATAAACTCTGAAAATAGTTTCTTGGTAACCTCTGGCCATTGCCGATATAGCTTTTCCAATCTGTCACTGGTTAAAATATCTTCAACTTTCATATGAATTCTCTGTGTATACAATAGCAACAGGTTCTTACTATGATTATATTATTCCGGCGTATGCTGGAGCGAGTGACCAGACGGCATCCCCTTCCGGTTTAATCTTCCAGCCGGTGGGCAAGTTGCCTAATTCGGCCTCCTCACCGAATAGCTTCTGCAGATCGAGATCCTCATCCTGAGTCACAAAACGGTCACCCTTGGACTTGCGATGGTCATTCAGCACCAGGGCTATCTTCTGCCAATCCTCGAAGAAGTACTCCTGCAGCAAGGGCAGCACCTGTTTCTGGAATATTCGCCCCAAGTGCAACAAGCTGGGATCCTTTTGCAGCGGCATAAAGAGGGCGTGCCCCAGACAATAGTCACGGCCCAGCAAGGCAGTAATGCGATGGTTGATGGTCCGCAACAATTCACCGATCTGGATCCCTTCCACATACAGACTGTCTAGTAATTCAGGACGGGGCGGCATCTCTTTAAAAAAGAAGCGGCGACGCAGCGCCAGATCCAGCCCGGCCAGCGAGCGGTCTGCCGTGTTCATGGTGCCGATCAGATAGAGGTTGTTGGGCACGCCAAAAGGCTTCTTCGAGTAGGGGAGAACCACTTTAAGCTCCTCGTCGGCACCCAGGCGCTTGGACGGCTCCAGCAGAGTGATCAACTCACCAAAGATACGGGAGATATTGCCCCGGTTAATCTCGTCGATAATCAGCACATAGGGATTTTCGGGATCCGCTTTGGCCCGTTGGCAGATCTGTTTGAACAGACCATCGACTACCCGATAGTGCAATACGCCATCCTGGCTCTCCGCCTTGATGCCTTCGATAAAATCTTCGTAACTGAAACTTTGGTGGAAGGTTACAAATTGGATGCGCTGCTCAGCGACCAGCTCACCAAATCGGCCCCGCGGTTCATCGCGATCATCAAGGTTATGTTCGACAATCCCTGGTTCAATAATATCGAGAGCCTCTGTCACTGTATTATAGGTTTTGCCTGTACCTGGAGGGCCAAATAGTATCTGGTTAAGCTCTATTTTATTAATAACCTCAGCACTTAGAATAACGGCCTCAGATGAACTGTTTTTTACCGGAGAGATACGTCCGTTATGTCCTGTAAAATAAATATCTACAGAATCATTTTTATTGAAACCGGCGCTACTCAAGACATCAATAAGTTTGAGCTTGTTACTATTTCTAAAACAAAATGGACTAATCCAATAGCTGTTGTTATCAGTATGTCTTAATACAGCTTGATAGCTAATATCACCAATAGACAAATTAATATCATTTGGGCTGTTCAACTTGAAACCCAGTACTTCATTATCAAGCGTCTTGATAGCAATTTCCATTGAGGTCGGGCTAGGCATGGTGACTTTTCCTGTAACCGCAACCACATTCTTACTAATTTCAGAGAATGAAGAGAACCACACCTCATTTAGCGCTGTTAACTCAGATGCTGAGGCTATATCTAGATTGGCATAATACCAATCTTTTTTTCCATTGTGGGGCTTACAGAAACCTGATTCATCTGCGACCTGCATGAACATTTTTTGCTCATAGGCTATTCGCTGCCGCGTTGAATACGCAGCTTCGAGGCTGGAGCCCACGACTCTAAATCCTCCATAGCTGTTAATCGCTTTTAAATTAAATTGCTCAGCAAAATACAACGTTGGCTTATCACTATATGAATAGGCAACAAGACCTTTTGAGGCTATAAATGAAAAGTATGGCGAAAACACATTTTTTATAATTTCAACAACACGACTATCGATTGCTCTTAATGCAATCCACGTATGCTCTCCAACATGCTCATACGAAATATTGTGCTCAATGAGTTTGTTTTTTAGAAATTCTTCTGCATTAACTAACATAGTTAATCAACTCTTGTTTAAATAAATGAATGGGATATGTGCTCGTCATAGCATCAGATTGCTTATGTGATCATGAAATTCATAAACCGATTCTTCATTAAAACATAACTTGTCATATACAATCTTCGTATTTCTATCATTAAGATATGTGTACACAAAGCAATACCCATGTTCTTTTTTAATGCAGAAGAAAAGTTTATCTTTAGAGAATTCTCTACCTGATATCGAGCCAATAAATACCGTTGTTTTATTTTCATCTGCATTTTTAATTGTGTAGAATTTATTGAAAAATAATTGCCTTCATGATTATGATATGTATGAAATTAATAGGTCATTAGACTATTTATTTTATGCACATGAAAAAATATATATTCGTGCCCTCCAACCCTCTGCTCAACATTACGATAACTGGCCTTGGATGCTTATCAGTCCTTTAAATTATACTGACTGCAGGATAGATGAAGAGGAAAACACAAGGCAATTCTTCAATAACTGCCGCATGGAACACCTCTAAACGAAATGTGCAGGTTCTTTCATTCTTGCTGGAGACATTATCTGCGACCAAGCGTCATTCCATGACGCTTGGTTGTTTTGATGAAAGAAATATTTACTGATTGATTTAAAAACAAGGGAGGCTAAATAACTGATCCCAA